>NZ_CAXBAN010000189.1:0-5032 GCF_963973675.1 uncultured Planktosalinus sp.
CGAGTGACCCTGCTCCAATGCAGGTATATGCTCCTTTTGCCGGTGCTGCAATTGGTGAATACTTCAGAGATACAGGTCGCCCCGCATTGATTATCTATGATGATTTATCAAAACAAGCAGTAGCATATCGTGAGGTTTCACTACTTCTAAGAAGACCTCCGGGACGTGAAGCTTATCCTGGTGACGTTTTCTACCTTCACTCAAGATTGCTGGAGCGTTCTGCTAAAATCATTAATGATGATGGAATCGCAAAGAACATGAACGACCTTCCTGAAGTTTTAAAAGACAAAGTAAAAGGAGGAGGTTCTTTAACAGCATTACCTATAATTGAAACACAAGCAGGTGACGTTTCTGCATATATCCCAACAAACGTAATTTCGATTACAGACGGTCAAATCTTCCTTGAATCAGATTTATTTAACGCAGGTGTCCGTCCGGCGATTAACGTGGGTATTTCGGTATCGCGTGTGGGTGGTAACGCTCAGATAAAATCGATGAAGAAAGTAGCAGGTACACTAAAACTGGATCAGGCACAATACCGCGAATTGGAAGCTTTTGCTAAGTTTGGTTCAGACCTTGATGCTGCGACTATGAATGTTATTGAAAAAGGAAAACGAAACGTTGAAATCTTAAAGCAAGCTGAAGCGAGTCCGTTTACTGTTGAAGATCAGGTGGCAATTATCTATGCAGGTTCTAAAAACTTGTTGAGAAGCGTTCCTGTTGATAAGGTAAAAGAATTTGAAACTCAGTATATCGAATTCCTGAATGCTAAACACAGAAATATCCTTAACGACATCAAAGCAGGTAAATTAACCGATGAGGTGATGGATACACTTGCCAATGTTGCAAAGGAGCTTTCAGCTAAATACAATTAGATTTGAGAACTAAGTATTAAGTCAAGAGAGATGTCTTAATACTTAGTACTTAATACTTGATACTCTATTAAAATGGCAAACTTAAAAGAAATACGCAATAGGATTACATCAGTATCTTCAACGATGCAGATTACCAGTGCCATGAAAATGGTATCTGCTGCAAAACTGAAGAAAGCGCAAGATGCAATTACCGCTATGCGTCCTTATGCTGATAAATTAACGCAATTATTACAAAGCTTAAGTGCTACCCTTGAAGGCGACAGCGGAAGCAAATATGCCGATCAACGCGAAGTAAAAAATGTTTTGATTGTTGCCATCACTTCAAACAGAGGACTTGCAGGAGCGTTTAATTCAAATATTGTTAAGGAAGCTAAGACAATTGCGGCCGGTTTTCAAGGCAAAAAGGTAGATTTCTTCACTTTGGGTAAAAAAGGAAATGACATTTTAAAGAAAACCCATACCATTGCTGAAAACAATAACGATATTTTTGAAGATTTAAACTTTGAGAATGTTTCAGTTATTGCAGAAAAATTGATGGAGTTGTTTACTTCAGGAAAGTATGACAAAATCATTTTGGTGTATAACCAGTTTAAAAATGCTGCCACTCAAATTGTTGCCAAAGAGCAATTCCTTCCAATCGTGCCGATGGAAACTACAGAGTTAGCCCCTTCAATGAAGAATCAGGATTATATTTTTGAACCTACCAAAGAAGAAATTGTTGAGCAATTGATTCCGAAGAGTTTAAAAACACAGCTA
Source organism: uncultured Planktosalinus sp. (assembly GCF_963973675.1). Lineage (NCBI taxonomy): Bacteria > Pseudomonadati > Bacteroidota > Flavobacteriia > Flavobacteriales > Flavobacteriaceae > Planktosalinus > uncultured Planktosalinus sp. The sequence goes on from NZ_CAXBAN010000189.1 coordinate 1,632, forward strand.
TTTACAGGCATTAGAGATTCTGTAGCCAGCGAGCACGGTGCCCGTATGACGGCTATGCACAAAGCAACAGACAATGCTACCGAGCTTAGGGATGCACTTAAATTGTCTTACAACAAAGCACGTCAGGCTTCGATTACCAATGAAATCCTTGAAATTGTTGGTGGAGCGGAAGCGCTGAACAATTAGGCGAAGCCAATTTTTTTTGAACTATTCAACCCTCTCAGGGTTCTAAAACCCTGAGAGGGTTTTCTTTATGAAAGAAAATTAACATTTAAAATTTGGTAAATTTAAGGGGGGGGGGTATATTGCAAATAAATTAATTTTTAAAATATATTATTATGAGAAATTTAATTTACCTTTTTAGTGCATTATGTCTATTTTCCTGTCAATCTGAAGAAATTAATCAAGATGAGGGAAAATCAATAGATGAAATTATTGTCGAAATGAAAGCTTTAGCAAATACAAATGGAGAGGTATTAGAGTTTGAAATCGAAAATAACAATGAAAGATATATTACAAAAAATATTAAAAGCTTAAATACCTTTATTGAGAAATTTGCCTTTGAGTTTGAAAATGTCCAAGAAAAAACTCCAGGAACTGTCATTGTTGATTGTCACTTTGAGGATGGGACTAGTACTTCAACAACGTGCCCACCTGGTCAAAGCCAAGGATCTTGTGTTGGGTCTGCAACTATTGCATGCTTGTTAGAAGGTGGTTGTGCTACGTCTTGTATGCAAAAAATTATTGTTACCATTATACCTGAAAAATTGAAGTAAGATTAATACTTTAAAGATAAAAAGGAATATACCCTCTTAGGCTTCAAATCCTGAGAGGGTTTTGTTTTACAATAAACTCTGTTTTTTAACTACCTTTATGGCATCACTTTTGAAAATGCTACTAAAAATGATATCAATGCGACCACTTACTTTTTTATTCATCTCTATTTTTATGATTTCCTGCAACAGCAATAAAATAGTGCTTCAGGAAAATCCACCATTTGAGGTGAAAGAGGCCAGTTTTCAAAAATGGTTTGGAGGCATTCAAGAGGCGGGTAAGGGTATTCATTTCACACTCACTTTTTCAGAAATTTCAGAAGATGTGCTTGTTGAAAAAATATATTTTAGAGGAAAAAGTGAAATTCTCAAACAAAACGCACAAAATCGAAAAGTATATCGGGCGTCTTTTGTTGACAAACCAAAAGAAGATGTCATTTTAGACAGCAATCCGGCTATGGAAATGGATAACCCCAAACCCTCAATACCCGTAAAATTTTCATTTGATTTAAAGGAGAATGAAGCAGTTGTTCAATATAGAAAGAATGATAAAATAAATTATTTCAAAATCGATAACGTCACCGAAAAAGAAGTAATTGCCTACCCGTCTTCAAAACCTGATGATAACTAATCCCCAAAATTTTGCGCAACTAAGTCGTTTTAAATACATTTATCGTTTCTAACAACACTGCTTTTGACGGCTTTAAAAAAACTCTTTCAACACACTTTTATTTATGGTCTGGCAACGGTGTTGCCCAGGATGCTGAGTTTTCTTTTGGTGCCGCTTTACACCGCCGTACTTCCCACGAGTGAATATGGAGAAATTTCCATTATATTCTCCTGGATTATTCTCTTTAATGTGATCCTGGCTTATGGTATGGAAACTGCTTTTTTCAGGTTTTTTACTAAAGAGGAGGATAAAAAAACAGTTGTCTCCACCGCCACAATTTCACTTGTTTTTAGTTCGCTACTTTTTTTAGTCGCAGCTTTTACTTTTAGATTTGGCCTTTCAGCGCTTTCAGGCATTCCTGTTGAATATATCACGTTTACGATTTTTGTTCTCACGCTTGATGCTTTGGTGATTATTCCCTTTGCTTGGCTTCGTGCCAATGAACAACCTCTGCGTTATGCTGTAATCAAAATTCTCAATGTCACGGTGAACTTAGGATTGAATGTTTTTTTCCTCGTGGCACTTCCTCAAATGGCTTCTGATGATTTCCTTGGAAAACTATACACCGCAGATTATGAAATCTCTTATATTTTTATCTCGATGGTGGCGGCAAGTGCCATCACTTTCTTATTGTTACTGCCATTTTACTTTAAAACCATTTATACATTCAGTAAACCGCTCTGGAAAGAAATGATGCGGTATGCAGTTCCTATTTTAATTGCAGGGATTGCTTTTGCCATTAATGAAGCTTTTGATAGAATTCTATTGGGTTGGTTACTTCCTGAGGACGTCGCTGAAGAAGCAATTGGCGCGTATGCTGCCTGTTACAAACTGGCTATTTTTATGACCCTTTTCGCGACAGCGTTCAGGCTGGGCATAGAACCCTTCTTCTTCAGCCAGGCAAAAGAAAAAAATGCCCCCGAAACATATGCTTTGATTACCCGCTATTTTATTGCTTTTGGATCGGTTATATTGCTTACAGTAGTTGTTTTTGCAGATGTCTTAAAATTCATCCTCATTCGTGACAGTGATTATTGGGTGGCAATGCAAATTGTCCCATTGATTTTGCTGGCTAATTTTTGTTTGGGGATTTATCACAACCTTTCTGTTTGGTATAAAATTACTGATCGCACTAAGTTTGGAGCCTATATTTCTATTTTTGGCGCTGCGATCACTTTAAGTGTAAACTTTTTATTGATTCCCACAATGAGTTTTATGGGCTCTGCCATTGCGACAGTAGCAGCTTATGGTAGTATGATGTTGCTCTCTTACTATTTTGGGCAAAAATATTTTCCTGTTCCTTATGCGATAAAAAAAATAAGTTTCTATTTTTTTGGTTCTATCCTTGTATCAGCAGTTTGTTTCTATATTCTCAAAAATACTTATGCGATTACTATCCCCTTATGGATCGCTTTTTTAACTTTGGTACTTGTTCAGGAAAAACAAGCTATTCAACAAATTTTAAGATTTAAAAAATGACCATAAAGATTATCAACAAATCAAATCACGAGCTACCACATTATGAAACCATTGCCTCAGCAGGAATGGATTTACGGGCCTTTATACAAGAGTCTGTTACCTTACAGCCTTTAGAGCGAGCCATCATTAAAACAGGACTCCATATAGAACTTCCTGTGGGCACAGAGGCTCAAGTAAGACCGCGAAGTGGCTTGGCAGCAAAAAAAGGAGTAACGGTCTTAAACGCTCCCGGAACGATCGATGCAGATTACCGAGGTGAGATTGGTGTGATACTTGTTAACCTATCAAACGAGGCTTTTACTGTTGAAAATGGAGAGCGCATTGCCCAACTTGTCATAGCCAGACACGAACGTGCAGAGTGGATGCAGGTGAAAACACTCTCTGAAACCTCAAGAGGGGAAGGTGGCTTTGGAAGTACAGGAGTGAAATAAAAGTCTTATGTCTAACATCTCAAATCTAATGTCTAAGAAATGAAAATA
>NZ_CAXBAN010000190.1:0-5030 GCF_963973675.1 uncultured Planktosalinus sp.
ACCATAATGAAGAATTGTTTTCGCTACAGCGAACTTATTTTGATAAATCAGGATTTGGGAAGCAAATTATTCAACACACAGGTGAAGCTTTGGAAATTATTTCAACACTAAATCAAACATTTGACTTAGTATTTATAGACGCTGATAAAGAAAATTATTCAAAGTATTTTGAACTCATTTTGCCAAAAATGAGAAGTGGAAGTGTCATACTTTCAGATAATGTATTGTGGAGTGGAAAAGTATTGAAAAAAATAAAAAAGGATGATGTAGATACAGCTGCTTTAGTGAAATATAACAAACTTCTTAGTAATCATCCAAAGGTTGAAAGTGTATTGCTTCCTATTAGAGATGGTTTAACTATTACGAGAGTTAAATAATATCAACCCATCTTACCGATTTTCACTTTACACGCTTTATAAAATAATAGTGCCAGTATTATTCCCATAAATGAACCAAAAATCAAATCACTTGGAAAATGAACTCCAACGTAAACTCTGCTTAAAGTAAAAAGCAGTGGGAACAGAAAAATCAAACCTATGAAACGTATGTGTTTTCTTAAGATAAGGAATGCAAAAGTGGCTATCAAAAATGAACTTGATGCGTGACCGGAATAAAAGCTATAGCTGTCTGGTTGATGAAGTACTCTTATCAAATCGGCAAGTTCAGGAATATTATTGGGACGTAAACGGGCAATAGTAAATTTTGTTGTAATCATCAATAGCAAACTCACTCCTACTGCAAGTAAAAAATAGCCTATAATAATTTGGGCATTAACTTTTTTATAAAATTTAAAAATTAAGTAAACTAACAAGATGAAAAGAGGTGTCCAGAAGAGTGTGTTTGTAACCAACATCCAAAAACCATCCATAGCTTCCAGACCAGAGTTGTTAAGAAAGATAAAAAGGCTTCTATCCCACTCTTTCAGGGTTTCAAACATTAAAATTGACGTTTAATGGGTCCTGTGATTTCATCAACTTCTTCTTTAACCTTGTCGATTTCACTTTTTACATCTTTGCTAATGTCTACATCAACACCTTGCTCCTTAGCACCTTTACTTATTTCGTTTTTTAGGTCGTTTGTAGCGTTCTTAATTTGTCGCATACCTTTTCCCAGCCCTCGGGCAATTTCAGGAACTTTATCAGAACCAAATACCATCAGGATTATAAAAAGTATAAATCCTATTTCGGCTCCACTGATAAATAAAAAATGTGCATTGAATATCATGTTGCAAATATAGAGAAGTTTCTGCTCCCTTTAAAGAATTTATTCAGTTTGAGATAAATAGATTATTCGCTGTTTATCTAAAAAATCCATCAACTTCAATTCGTTGTTTTCCCTGAGTAATTCAATTGTCATCCCATTTTCATTTATGAAATAAAGAAAATTGTCAATTTCAGATGTTTTAATATTAAGAATTTCTGTAAAGTAACTCTCAGGAAATCTTTGTTTGAGCGCAATCAATGTGCCATCTTGAAATTTCATTTTTTCAAGTGAGGACATACTTTTTTTTCTATTAGATTTATCTCCGGAGTTGAAGATTAAATCAGCTAATAATGCAAAAGGATATAAGATATTTAGACCCGCTGGCTGCACTTCTTGTAAAGCTGAGTTTTTAACAGCGCTGCTTTGATCATCGCTAAATTCATAACCAAACTCCATAGTTTCCCATGAGAGGTTTAAATCAAGTGCCAAATCGGTAGTTTTGATGCGGCTCACATCCACATTTATGTTACCGGTTAGGTCATGAGGTCTCACAATTACCTCATCAAGATGCAATACGGCAGGGTTTACATAAATTTTCATCTGTAGAGTCTCCAAAATACCTTCATCGACAATTACTGTAAACTTTTGAAATTGAAGGGCAGAAAAAAGAACTCTGTCATTCAAACCAACTTCAATTTGAAAAGAGCCTTCAGCATCAGTAATTGTTCCCTTTTGTGAAGATTTGTTGTATATTGAAATTCCTTCCAAATCCTCACCTACTGGCGCAGATATTTTACCCTGAACCAAAACCCTTTCAATCTCTTGTGTAAAAGTTAATGTCGGAATTATTAAAAGAAAAGCAATTACTAATTTTTTCATATATAAATTTACTTCTAAAAAACTTACTTTAATTTTAAACAAGTGTTAAATCTGAGTCAATCAATATAGTGTAGTTTTAATGTTTTAATTTAGTAAAAAATTGAACTCTTTTAATATTTTCAATAAAGAGAAATCAAACAATAAATTTTTAAAGAATGAAAAATTGCATAATTGCCAGTACATCTACAATTTATGGTGGAAACTACCTTGATTATTTATTACCTCACTTATCAGAATTATACAATCAAACAAGTGAAATTGTGTTTATCCCTTATGCACAACCCGGCGGAATGAGTTGTGATGCCTATACCCAAAAAGCACAGGAAGCATTTAATCATATTGGGAAAAAAATTGTTGGTCTGCATTCATTTTCAAGCCCTACTGAAGCTATTAAAAGAGCTAAAGGCTTATTTACAGGAGGAGGAAACACCTTTAGACTTGTAAATGAACTTTACAAAAACGATCTGATGCACACTTTAAGGGAAGCGATATTAAATGGCACCCCCTACTTAGGAACGAGTGCAGGGAGTAACATATGCGGATTGACAATGCAAACTACAAACGACATGCCTATTGTTTACCCCCCAAGCTTTAAAACACTTGGTGTACTGCCGTTTAACTTAAACCCCCACTATCTTGATCCAATTCCAAATTCAAAACATATGGGAGAAACACGTGAAACCCGAATCAAAGAATTTCACAGCATCAATAATTTACCGGTAATTGGACTTAGAGAAGGTAGCTGGATTGAAGCTAAAGAGAACATTTTAACCCTTAAGGGAGATTTTAATGCCAAGGTATTTTTTCAAAATAAAGAACCTTTTGAAATAGAACCTATCACACGACTGGAAACTATCATTGAATGAATTATTCAAAAATATTAAATCAAATAGAACTGGAACTTAAGGAATTTCCAAACAATGGAAAAGTGGCTTCTTATATTCCGGAATTATCAAAAGTAGACCCTGAAAAATTTGGAATTCATTTGTATTGTATCAGTGGTTCAAATCACTCATTTGGAAATTCAACTGAACGATTTTCAATTCAAAGTATTTCAAAAGTTTTCGGCCTGACATTGGCCATGCAGCTTTTGGGAGATTCATTGTGGAAGCGAATGGACGTTGAACCCTCAGGAAATGCCTATAATTCTCTGTTTCAATTGGAAAGAGAAAATGGAATTCCTAGAAATCCATTTATTAACTCCGGCGCTTTGGTGATTTCAGACATATTGATTTCTGAATATGAAAATCCAAAAGATGAAATTTTAAAATTTGTGAGAAGAATTTCTGGTAAACCAACTATTGATTTTGACGAAAAAGTTGCTCAAAGTGAAAAACAACATGGTCACCGTAACACAGCTCTGGCAAACCTGATGAAATCTTTTGGTAATATCAAAAATGAAATCAATCAGGTATTGGATGTTTATTTTTATCAATGTTCATTGGCAATGAGTTGCGAAGAGCTTGCAAAGGCCTTTATGCTTTATGCCAATGAAGGAACTCTGTTAGAAAGTAACGAACAATTACTACAACCCATAAAAGTTCAGCGAATCAATGCCTTGATGCAAACTTGTGGTTTTTATGATGAAGCAGGTGAATTTGCCTTCAGAGTGGGACTCCCCGGAAAAAGTGGTGTGGGAGGAGGCATAGTAGCAGTACACCCTGAAAAATACAGCGCGGCTGTTTGGAGTCCAAAACTAAATCAAAAAGGCAATTCATTATTAGGCATGGAAGCTTTAGAAAGACTTACAACAAAAACCGGTCTTTCAATTTTTTGATTAACTTTATGGAGAAATATCATGGAACAAAAAATCAATCACAGGGAAAATAATACAAATGGTCTTTTTTTTATTGAAAAAGAGCATAAAATTATTGCAGAAATGCAATATAACTATACTGATAAAAACGAAATTACCGTCAATCACACCGAAGTTAAACCTGAACTAAAAGGAAAAGGTGTTGGAACAAAACTATTGGATGCATTGGCTGACTATGCCAGAAAAAACAACCTAAAAGTAATCCCCTTATGTCCTTTTGTGGAAGTTCAGTTTAGCAGATATCAAAAATACAATGATATCAAAAAACAGTGAGAGTCATTTTAGAAACAGAAAGAACTTTTTTGAGGGAATTTTCACAGGAAGATGCAGGTGATTTTTATGAAATGAATAACGACCCTGAAGTTATAAAATATACTGGAGATCCACCATTTTCAAACATACATGCCGCTTCAGAATTTATTAAAAGCTATAACACTTACTCAGTATTTGGTTATGGAAGATGGGCCGTTTGTGATAAATTCACAAATGAATTTTTAGGCTTTTGCGGATTAAAATTTCACCCAAAGGAAAACCTGGTTGAAATAGGATACAGATTAAAACGAAAATATTGGGGAAAAGGATATGCAACTGAAAGCACAATTGCAGTAATCAAATATGGTTTTAAAAAGTTTAATTTTAACGCCATATACGGATTTGTAGAAAATTTAAACACAGCCTCATACAATGTTCTTATAAAATGCGGATTAGAATTATTGTTTAAAACAAAACATGATGGAAAATCTGTGCGTTTTTACAGAGTATTACATCCAGATATAAAAATAAAAGCAATCAACGCTGAAGAAACCATCTCGGTAAGACATGCAGTTTTAAGACCGGGAAAATCAATTTCAAGTTGTAATTTTGAAGGAGATCAACTAGAGTCAACAGTTCATTTTGGACTCTTTGCAAAAAACAAATTGGCTGCCATAGCATCATTTTATGAAAAGAAAAACCCACTCTTTAATGGCTCTCAAATTCAATTAAGAGGCATGGCTGTTCTAGAGAACTACAAAGCAAAAGGATTTGGAAGGCTACTTCTTGAAACCGGAGAACAATTAGCAACTCAAAAAAAATCAACTATTTTGTGGTTCAATGCACGTATAGCCGCAATACCTTTTTACGAAAAATACGG
>NZ_CAXBAN010000191.1:0-4945 GCF_963973675.1 uncultured Planktosalinus sp.
TAAAGAAAATCTGAGCCGATATCAAGAAGCAAAAGTACTTATGGAGCTCGCAGACATACTTGTCTTTGATGAAAAATTCAATGAAGCCCTCATTTACTATTCGCAGATTCAAAACAAAATAAAAAACGACCCCCTGGCACAGGAAGCTCGATTTAAAGTGGCTAAAACAAGCTATTTTAAAGGTGATTTTGAGTGGGCAAAAACACAGTTGGACATCCTGAAAAAATCAACCTCACAACTCATTGCTAACAATGCCATGGAATTGAGCTTACTCATTAGCGACAATTCATTGGATGACAGTACTCAAACAGCTCTTAAAAAATATGCCAAAGCTGACTTGCTCAAGCTTCAGGAAAAATATGATCAGGCAATTTTAACACTCAATGATATTCTTAAAAATCACAAAGGAGAATCAATTGAAGACGAAGCCCTGCTGCTGCAGGCAAAGATTTATGAGCAAACCGAAAACTATCAAAAAGCCCTCTCAAACTATCTTGAAATCATTGAGTTTCACTCAGATGATATTTTAGCTGATAACGCCTTTTTTTACCTGGCAGAACTTTACAATAAAACTTTGTTAGAGCCTGAAAAAGCAAAGGAGTTTTACGAACAAATTATTTTTAATCACCAGGATTCTATCTTTTTTGTGGAAGCCCGAAAACAATACAGAAGCATCAGGGGCGATGTCATCAATTAAAACCCCGCCCTTGTACATCGTCAATAAATAGAAACGTAATTTATTACGTTTCATCTATAATAAATAAAAAGCATAGCCGTAATAGATTACTGCTCAATCAAAACATAAACCCATGCACATCTACAACGTCACGATAAATATAGAAGAAGAAGTTCACGAGCGTTGGCTGAACTGGATGAAAAATGAGCACATCCCTGATATGCTGGCCACCGGTAAATTTAGTGCTGCAAAAATGTGCCGTGTTTTGGTAGAAGAAGAAATGGGAGGCATTACTTATGCTGTACAGTATACCACAGATAGTAAAGAAACCCTTGAAAAATACTACCGTGAAGATGCAGAAACCCTACGCACTAAAAGCAAACCATTTGAAGGAAAATTTGTAGCATTCAGAACAGAGCTTCAAATCATTAGTGAACATTCATCCCAATGAGAAAATTTTACAAAAAGGAACAAAGAGCAAAAAACACGGCAATAACAAAAGAAAAAGCCAATGAAAATGAGGTAAGTGCCAAAAAACATTTAGGTCAACATTTCCTAAAAGATGAACATATTGCCCGAAAAATTGCCGATACACTCACTTTAAAAGGATACAAAAAAGTTATAGAAATCGGCCCCGGCATGGGTGTGCTTACCAAATACCTTATTGAAAAAAATGTTGAAATCATCGCGATGGACATAGACAAAGAGTCTGTTGCTTATTTAAACACTACCTTCACTTCACAACACATTGAATTACTTAAAGAAAAAAGTTTTCAGGTTGAAGAAGCCGATTTTTTAAAAATTGATTTATCAGATTACTACAGGGACACTCAGTTTGCTGTCATAGGGAATTTTCCCTACAACATATCTACACAAATTGTATTTAAAATGCTGGAATGGCGTTATCAAATTCCCGAATTTACAGGTATGTTCCAAAAAGAAGTTGCACAGCGTATCTGTGAAAAAGAAGGTAGTAAAGCCTATGGCATACTCTCAGTTTTAGTACAGGCTTTTTACACAGCAGAATATTTGTTTACCGTGCCTCCTTCAGTATTCAGCCCACCACCAAAAGTGGATAGTGGGGTGTTAAGGTTGATCAGAAAAGAGGACTTTTCACTTCCCTGTAATGAAAAATTATTTTTCAATGTGGTGAAGACTGCTTTCAATCAACGTCGAAAAACATTGAGAAACAGCTTAAAACCCTTCGCTTTAAGCGAAAATTTAAAAGAAGATATTATCTTTGACAAACGGCCTGAGCAATTGGGCTTTGAATCCTTTATCGAGTTAACCCAAAAGATAGAAAACGATGCAGTTTCAACTTAGTCCAGAGCTTATCGAAAAAATAGAAATCCTTGTCGAAGAACAAAACGACAAGGAACTATTATTGCATCTTGAAGACCTTCACCACGCAGATATCGCCGAAATACTCGACGAGTTAAATCTTGACGAAGCGACTTATATCATCAAACTTCTCGACAGTGAAAAAACGTCAGAAGTTCTTATGGAACTCGACGAGGACGACCGTGAGAAAATTTTAAACAACCTTTCCTCCAAAGAAATTGCAGACGAGCTGGAAGAAATGGACACTGATGATGCCGCAGACATCATCGCCGAGCTCTCTGAAGAACGACAGGAAGAGGTTATATCAAACATTGAAGACCAAGACCACGCCGCAGACATTAAAGAACTCCTCAGGTATGATGAAGACTCTGCCGGAGGTTTGATGGCAAAAGAATTGGTTAGGGTGAGAGAAACCTGGACCGTGGGTGGCTGTGTAAGAGAAATGCGCCGTCAAGCAGAAAATGTAACTCGTGTACATTCAATTTATGTGGTGGATGCCAAAGACAAACTCATTGGGAGACTTTCTTTAAAAGACCTTCTTACTGTAGACACCAAAACCAAAATCAAAGAAATATACATCCCCAGGGTGGACTTTGTCAATGTACATACCGAAGGTGAGGAAGTTGCCAGAGTTATGCAAAAATATGATTTGGAAGCCATTCCTGTGGTAGATGACATAGGCCGCCTTGTGGGTCGCATCACCATTGATGATATGGTTGATTTCATCAAAGAAGAAGCAGAAAAAGATTACCAGCTTGCTGCCGGTATTTCACAAGATGTTGAAGCAGATGATACCATATGGCAGCTCTCACGTGCACGCTTACCGTGGCTTGTTTTGGGACTCTTTGGCGGATTGGGGAGTGTTTATATAATGCAGGGTTTTGACGAAGCATTGGAGACGTTCCCAATCTTATTTTTCTTTACCCCTCTCATTGCTGCGATGGCAGGAAATGTAGGAGTACAATCAAGTGCTATTATTGTACAAGGACTTGCCAATGACAACATCAGGGGAAGCCTTTTCCACCGTTTATTAAAAGAAGTGGGGTTAAGTCTTTTAAACGGAATTGCATTGGCAGCGCTTGCTCTTCTTTTTGGTTTTATAGTAGGGCAAGATCAGTTAACGAGCTTGGCAATTGCCCTATCCATGCTATTGGTAATCATTGTTGCTGCCCTTGTGGGAACTTTTGTACCCATCATTCTAGACAAAAGGGGTATCGATCCCGCTATTGCCACGGGACCTTTTATAACTACCAGCAATGATATTTTTGGAATCTTTTTGTTCTTTTATATTTCCAAATTGATTCTTGGTTTTTAGAATAAACCCTTTTTTAATTCAGTATTTTGAATCACTTTCAATCAGAAATAACTGTTCCGGCATCGGCTATTGATAATCTAAAACACGTGAACAATGTGGTTTACCTGCAATGGGTTCAGGATGTCGCAGAACAGCACTGGAATGAAAGTACTGATTCCGCTTTACGCGAAAAGCTTGCCTGGGTAGTTGTCAATCATTTTATTGAATACAAAGCCCCTGCGTTTGAAAAGGAGGTTTTGATTTTGAAAACCCGGGTAGAAAAATACAGCGGTGTGACGAGTGAACGCCATACGGAAATCATAAGAAAAGCAGACAACAAACTTTTAGCTAAAGCCAAAACACTTTGGTGCCTGCTTGATATAACTACCGGTAAACCTATGAGAATTACTAAAGATTTAATTGTTTTATTTCCTTAATAGAAATCATTTACTGCATCACTCAAGTCAAATACTTGTTGGTTTTTAAATTTGTTTTCCAAAATGCTGCTCCCTGCTGAAGATCGGTATCCCCCGGCACAATGCACTACCAGTGGTTTGTTATTTGGAATTTCATCTGCCCGATCTCTCAACTCATTCAATGGTATTGGTAATGCACTGTCAAACAATAAACCTTCTGCTGTTTCACTGTCGTTTCTAATGTCAACAATCGTGTAGTTTTCAGGATGCCTTTTAAAATTTCCCAGATCAAATTCATCAGAATGGACTTTCAAGTTTTCAGCCGGAGTCACAATGCCCCTTAGTTGTTTTTCATAGCCAATTTTTGCGGTGCGTTCCAGGATTGCATCAACATCCTTAACTGAGGATACTACAAGATAAAAAGGCTCCTCTGGCTTGATAATGGCTCCCAGCCAGGTTTCATATTTATCACCTTCAGACCGCGCCATAATGTTGATGCTGTTTGGGAAATGCCCCCTTTTATACTCATCTCCATCCCTTACATCTACTATAGTAACATTGTCTTCAAGTGCATTTATTGAAATTTTGAGCGGTACATTAAATTTTGACTTTTGAACGTTTTGGGCGCCTTTTCGATTGACATCCACATTAAACCCAAAATAAGCAGGAATAAAAGGTTGGTCTTTTAAAATTTCTTGAACAAATTCATCTTCAGTTTGTGTTTGGAAAGCCCAGTTACCCATACGTTCATTTCCCAATGTACTTGAAGCAGCGTCACTCATGTTTTTACCACATAATGATCCTGCACCGTGTGCCGGGTAAACCAAAGCTCCGTCTGGCAAATCATTAAATTTAGTTTGCATGGTATGATACATTGCCTTAGCTAGTTCAATGCGTTTGGCTTTCATATTTCCTGCTTTTTCACGAAGGTCTGGTCTTCCAACATTTCCAATAAATAAGGTATCACCTGTAAAAAGGGAAATTTGACCTTTTTCCTCTGCCACAAACGTCAAACTATCCGGCGAATGTCCGGGTGTGTGCAAAGGTCGGATAGATATATTGCCGATTTTCACCTCATCTCCTTCATCAAATGGTGTATGAGGATAGTCAACACCCACCAGCTTGCTCACATAAATAGTGGCTCCTGTTTCTTGTTGGATTTGCAAATGTCCACTTACAAAATCTGCATGAGGGTGGGTTTCAAAAACAGCTACTATT
>NZ_CAXBAN010000192.1:0-4940 GCF_963973675.1 uncultured Planktosalinus sp.
CGTCAAATCTATGTGATGCTTGACACCCTGCAAACGGTCCCCCGGTTTCAAAGGCTCTATAATATTGGTTCAGTATTGGCATCAGGTTATTATGAACTGCCCGGTTTTGATCTGGGGCCTGTCTTTTCCATTTTTGGGTACAATGAAGCTGAAGGCATGCGAATCAGGGCTGGAGGGCGCACCTATTTCAGTCAAAATGATCGTTGGCGACTGGAAGGGTTTTTGGCCTATGGTTTTAAAGACGATAAATTCAAATATGGTATTTCCGGAAAATGGTTGCTAGACCGTGAACACCGCCTTATAATTTTTGGTGGCAACCGCAGAGATGTGGAGCAAATTGGAGCCAGCCTGACTACCTCCAACGACGTGCTCGGAAGAAACCTAGCCTCCTCTTCATTGGTATCAGTAGGAGCAAACGACCGTTTGACCAATATTAATCTCACCACATTTGGACTGCAACTGGAGCCTGTAAAGGATTTGACCTTCAGGACAACAACTTCCTACCGTACGCTTAAATCAGCAACAGATTCTTTTAGTATGGATTACTATGATGAAAACGGCGTGATTCAAAGTGAAATCAGTCAGCCAGAAATTGAGTTGTCATTAACTTATACTCCTGGTATTCGCACATCGGGCTTTGGAGTGGAGCGCACCATCATCAATTCAGGAAAATACCCGCAGTTTTTTTTGGGATATACCTATGGAGTCAAAGGATTGCTTGAAGGTGATTTTGAATATAAAAAGCTGCAAACTCTGTACACTCAACCCTGGAATATTGGTGGGATAGGACGCCTCTATTCAACCGTTGAGCTGGGTAAAATAGTGGGGGAAGTGCCCTTGGGTTTATTGAGCCCAGTGCCCGGAAACCAAACCTTGTTTAGTATATACAACACCTTTACCTTGCTTGATTATTATGAGTTTGTAAGCGATACCTATGCCTCACTCCATTTAGAGCACAATTTTGGGGGCCGTTTGTTTTCAAGAATCGGGTTTATGAGAGATTGGAATCTGAGGGAAGTGATTGGCTTCAGGGCCATTTACGGTGAGATATCTGAAGCCAACAGTGCGCTGAACGCTTCCAATATTATATATCAGGCTCCCGAAGACATCTATTATGAGTATAGCTTTGGGATTGGAAATATCTTTAAAATATTTAGGCTCGACTTCAATTTTAGAGGTAATTACTTTGAAAATGTAGGGGCCCGGTCATTTGGTGTGACCGGTTCGTTTGGGTTTCAATTTTAGGAAAAATTCTTCACTTATTTTCCTTGTTTATTTCTTCTTTTTAGTTGTATTTTTGCAGCCCGAAAAATAGAACGTGATTTATGAGTGCAGCAAAATTAAAAAAGTTTGATGTTTTAGTTGAGATTCCTAAGGGAAGCAGAAACAAATATGAGTTTGATTTTGAATTGAAAAAAATCAGGTATGACCGTATGTTGTTTTCATCGATGATGTACCCGGCTGATTATGGTTTCATACCCAAAACCTATGCGCTGGATGGTGATCCGCTAGATGTACTGGTTTTGGTTACTGAACCCACCTTTCCGGGGTGTATTATTGAGGTTAAGCCCATAGGCGTGTTCCATATGGCAGATGAAAAAGGACCCGATGAAAAAGTGATTTGTGTGCCAATAAGTGATCCCAACGGAGATAAAATCAATGACATTTCAGACATCAATCCGCATTTAATCAAGGAAATTGAACATTTTTTTCAGGTGTATAAGGATTTAGAGCACAAAAAAGTAGATGTGGAAGGCTGGGGCAATGTAGACGAAGCGCTTGATATTATTGATAAATGTACAGATCGTTTTGCAGATTTGCCACAGGAAACACAAGACTTTTACAAGATTCAAATTTTAGAATAAACAATAGATTTTTTAAGTTAGGTTTTTAGATTCAATTTAGGTTAGATTAAAAAAGCAATACTATAACAAGTATTGCTTTTTTTGTTAACGACATATTTCTTACTTTTACCCGGCTTAACTAAAAATCAAATTCAAACTATGGAATCCAATGTAATATTCTTACCAATTGCCCTTTCAGTAATAGGGTTGTTGTTTATGCTCTATAAAATGAGCTGGGTAAAAAAACAATCGCCCGG
Organism: uncultured Planktosalinus sp.; assembly: GCF_963973675.1. Taxonomy (NCBI): domain Bacteria; kingdom Pseudomonadati; phylum Bacteroidota; class Flavobacteriia; order Flavobacteriales; family Flavobacteriaceae; genus Planktosalinus; species uncultured Planktosalinus sp. The sequence goes on from NZ_CAXBAN010000192.1 coordinate 2,102, forward strand.
GAGTGACCGGATGCAGTTCATTTCAAAAAGTGTAAAAGAAGGTGCTTTGGCATTTTTAAATGCGGAGTACCGCCTCCTTGCAATTTTTGTGGTGATTGCCTCTGTTGCACTTTACTTTATATCGACACAAGTAGAGTTAACCAGCTGGATGATTGTACCCGCTTTCATCATTGGTGCTTTCTTTTCCGCCCTTGCGGGAAATATTGGAATGCGTATTGCTACTGATGCCAATGCCCGAACCGCTGAAGCAGCTAAAACAAGTCTTCCCAATGCACTGAAAGTTTCTTTTAGTGGTGGAACCGTGATGGGATTGGGTGTGGCCGGTCTGGCAGTATTGGGCTTGAGCTTGCTTTTTCTTTTTTTCCTTGGACAATTTATGGGGCTTGAAAACCTTGACTTCTATACCAAAATGACCATTGTACTCGAAGCCCTCGCAGGCTTTTCATTAGGAGCAGAGTCCATTGCACTGTTTGCCCGTGTGGGTGGAGGTATTTATACAAAAGCAGCCGATGTAGGTGCTGACCTTGTTGGAAAAGTGGAAGCAGGTATTCCTGAAGACGACCCCCGAAATCCGGCAACCATTGCCGATAATGTGGGTGACAACGTTGGGGACGTAGCCGGAATGGGTGCAGATCTTTTCGGAAGTTATGTCGCCACGGTACTTGCAGCAATGGTGCTGGGTAATTATGTGATTAGAGACATGTCTGAAACCGTTCAGCACACAGATTTATTTAATAATATGGGTCCTATCTTGCTGCCGCTAGTAATCGCCGGAGTGGGCGTGCTGGCTTCCATCTTAGGAACCTTTCTAGTAAAAATAAAAGACAATACGGCTAAAGAGCCTCAGGTTCAAAAAGCACTGGACATTGGGAATTGGACTTCCATAGTACTTACTTTAATTGCGAGTTACTTCCTGATTGACTGGATGCTTCCCGAAACTATGCAAATGCGCTTTTTTGGGGAAACCTCTGCAAAAATGATACCTTCAATGAATGTATTTTTTGCCGCTTGTATTGGTTTGGCAGTTGGCGCATTGATTTCTTTTGTAACAGCTTATTACACCAGTCTTGGTAAAAAACCGGTTTTGGATATTGTTAAAAATAGTTCGACAGGTGCTGCAACCAATATCATTGCTGGTTTGGCCGTTGGAATGAAATCTACCTTTGCTTCGGTACTGTTATTTGCCGCCGCTATTTATGGTTCGTATGAACTAGCAGGTTTTTACGGGGTTGCTTTGGCAGCATCAGCCATGATGGCTACAACCGGTATGCAGCTGGCAATTGATGCTTTTGGACCTATAGCAGATAACGCCGGGGGTGTAGCTGAAATGAGCGAATTGGACCCGGAAGTGCGTGAGCGTACCGATATTTTAGATTCAGTTGGAAATACCACTGCAGCCGTTGGAAAAGGGTTTGCCATTGCCTCTGCAGCTCTAACAGCACTGGCACTTTTTGCAGCCTATGTAACCTTTACTGGTATTGACGGAATCAATATCTTTAAAGCAGACGTTCTTTCGATGTTGTTTGTGGGAGGAATGATACCTGTTATCTTCTCAGCACTTGCTATGCAGTCTGTTGGAAAAGCAGCTATGGAAATGGTTCAGGAAGTGCGCAGACAATTCCGTGAAATTCCCGGGATAATGGAAGGAACAGCCACCCCTGAATATGCCAAATGTGTTGAAATATCAACCAATGCGGCTTTAAGACAAATGATCCTACCCGGTTTGATTACCATCATAACTCCAATATTAATAGGTTTGATTTTTGGTGCAGAACCCCTGGGAGGGTATATGGCCGGTGTGTGTGTGAGTGGTGTGATGTGGGCTATTTTCCAAAACAATGCGGGTGGAGCCTGGGACAATGCCAAAAAATCGTTTGAAGCCGGTGTTATGATTAACGGTGAAATGACTTATAAGGGCTCTGACGCCCATAAGGCTGCCGTAACCGGTGATACTGTAGGTGACCCGTTTAAAGACACTTCAGGACCCTCAATGAATATTTTAATCAAGCTAACCTGTTTGGTGGGTCTTGTAATCGCACCAATATTGGGTGGTCATGGTGCAGACCATACCGATGCAAATGCACAGGTAGTGAAAGAGGTGTATGTAAAGTCTGAAGACGGAACCCAAAAACTGGTCAGTCAGGATCAGCTTGGAGATGCCAAAGCAACTTCAGAGGTGACAAAACAAATTTTTGTTGAAACATCAGTGAACAACGAGGTAACAACTGCAAAAGTAACAGTGGTCACCGTTGTGAATGGAGAAAAAAAAGAAGAAGTTTCAGAATTTACAGGAACTGAGGCAGAAGTAAAAGCGCGCATCGAAGCGTTAAAGAATCAATAAAAGATTATCAATAAGAAAAAGCCCGATGAATGCTCATCGGGCTTTTTTTTATTCAAATAAACCGTGCAATTCTGCATCAATACGATTGATAATCCCACCCAAGTCTTCAGGGTTGTCAACAAAGTCAAGTTTGTCAACATCAATAATGAGTAGTTTACCTTTGTTATACTTATGTACCCAGGCTTCATATCTTTCATTCAAGCGGCTGAGGTAATCAATACTTATGCTGTTTTCATACTCCCTGCCGCGTTTGTGTATTTGTGCCACTAGATTGGGTATGGAACTTCTTAAATAGATAATCAAATTGGGACTTTCAGTAACTTCTTCCATCAGGTCGAACAGCGACTTGTAATTTTCAAAATCACGGTTCGTCATAAGACCCATCGCGTGCAGATTGGGTGCAAAAATATAAGCGTCTTCATAGATGGTCCGATCCTGGATAACATTTTTTCCGCTGTTGTGAATGTTTAGCACTTGACGAAAACGACTGTTTAAAAA
>NZ_CAXBAN010000193.1:0-4933 GCF_963973675.1 uncultured Planktosalinus sp.
TGCTCTCGAAATTGATCGAACCTCTTCTATGGCACCTTCAACAAGGTTTTTAGTGGAATCATCCTTGTTTAAAACAACTTTGTTCTTGATAAGCAACAAACTTTGTCCAACACCATCATGCAAATCTTTTGAAACTCTTTTTCTTTCCTCTTCTTGGGCAACCAATAAATCTTGTGTGTATTTTTCTTGTAACTCTTTTTTGTTTTTAAGATTACGTTGATTTTTGTATAAAAGCAGCAATATAAAACCAAGGGTGAATGTAATACCTCCAAATAGGTATTGTTTTTTTAAAGCATTGTTTTTTTCTTCCAGAAAAGCAATATTACTTTTCTTTTCGAATAACTCTTTTTCTTTCCGCTCAGTTTCATAAAGGGTTTGATAGTACACAAGGGCGTTGGTTTTTGTTTGGTTGTAAAGTGAGTCTTTGATACTTGAATGTAAATTTAAATGCTTGTAAGCATTTTCATAATCTCCAAGTTCAAAATAGATTTCAGAAAGTGTTTTATGTGTTTTAATGGTTTCCTCATCGAGGCTCATCTCGTGAAGTAAATCTATACGTTTGATGGCATTGGTCTTTGCTTCTTCAAGTAAATAATTTTGTTTTTGATACTCAATAAGTGCCATCAAATAAATCGATTGAGCATAAATGTCGCTTGAGACTTTTGGAAGAAACTCCTCAGCTCTTTTTAAGTAAAATGAAGCATCTTGAAATTTTTTTGTTTGTGAAAAGTGGTCTGAAAGAGAACTGTATATGGCTGTATAATTAAATGCAGGCTGATTGCTGGAGTCGGTAAAAGTAAGTGCCTTTTCAAGATATTCTAATTGTTTGGGGAAGTTGTTTAATTTTTTATAATCGATGGATTGGTTGTAAAATTGACTGGTTAAATACCGATATAGTTTCAGGTTCTTTAAGTCTTCAATCAATTGCTCTCTTTGAGTGATTGATTTTTCAAGAAAACCGTTCTTGCTGTACATAATTATTTCGCCACTTCTTGAGTGAAGCATATACTCATAATCCTCTTCCATTTCAAAATAATCATAGGCTTTTTTATAATCTTCACTTGCTGCAACAAATTGACCTAAACCCGAGTAAGCCTGTCCTCTAAATAAATGTGCATCTGCAATGTAGATTCGATCTTTGTCTTTAAATTTTTCAATGGCAGTTGTATAATCTTCTATCGACTTTGAGAGGTTAAAATTAAAAAAGGCACCACCTCTTTTTAGATAAATACCACCTTTTAAAAAACTGTCCGTCAGTTGATCTTCATATTGAATTACCCGGTTTAAGAGTGTGATTGCTTTTTTCGGTTCATCTTTAATGTTGATGAGAGGATAACTAACATTCATAGCTTTTTTAGCCATTTCATCATACAGGTTGCTTTCTTCTGCAATGTTGATATAGCTTTCAGATTGACTTATGAACTCTTCAAAATTTTTGTCATTCCAATAGAGAGTGAGTAATGAATCTATTGCATTAATTTTTAATGTGATGCCTTGGGTAGTATCAATCACATTGCGAAATTTTTCATACTTGTCTTGCGGAAAAGATGAAAAAATAATAAAGAGAATAAAGAAACTGCTAAGTAGGTGTTTTTTCACTGGGCACTTTTTTCGTTTTAAAGATTCGAAATTCAATGTCTTAACAAAGTTAAGTTTTTAAATACAAACAATTTCTGCCATAATCAATTACAGCTCTCGATTTTTTTAGTACATCTGCACCAATAATACCATTTACAGCCTCTGCGTTAGCTGTTTGAAGTGCTTCATTCACATGTTGCAAATCAAATACTACAAAATCTGTTTTCTTTTGTTTCCAACCTCCAATCTCAAGCGCGTAGTTTTCTGCAATTTGAGTAAACATATTGGTGGCGCCTGCACCTGCGGCTTTTACCTCACTTTCTTCAACATCCAGTTTAAAATGTGCGATACTGTCACTGCCAATACAACTATTTGAAGCACCTGTGTCCAATATAAAATTTCCGGGAACACCGTTCACCTTTGCTTTTAATTCAAAATGATTTGAGTTGATTTTTTTTAACGAAACCCGTTGAAAGTTCTTAGATTCCATAAATTTTCTTAAACTGCTCACTTCTATAATCTTTTTTGGCAAAGATAACTGAACAAAATCAATTAGATTTGCATTTATGATTTTAACTGATACCCATACCCATCTTTATAGTGAACAATTTAATGAAGACCAATCAGAGATGATTCAAAGGGCAATTGATATTGGTGTCAAACGTTTTTTTATTCCGGCCATAGATTCAAGCTATGCCCGGGCAATGTTTCAATTGGAAAAAAAATATCCGGAAACTGTTTTTTTAATGATGGGATTGCACCCCACTTCAGTAAAAGAAAACTATGAAGATGAACTAAATTTTGTGGAACAGCAATTTGAAAATCGTAATTTTTATGCCGTTGGCGAAATAGGAATTGATTTGTATTGGGATACTTCTACACTTGAAATTCAAAAAACTGCTTTCAAAAAACAAATTCAGCTTGCCAAAAAATTAAAACTACCCATTGTAATTCATTGTAGAGAAGCATTTGAAGAAATTTTTGAGGTACTTGAAACTGAAAAAGACGATGCTTTATTTGGAATTTTTCATTGTTTCACCGGAACTTATGAACAAGCCCAAATAGCACTATCTTTCAATATGAAATTAGGCATTGGGGGAGTGGTAACTTTCAAAAATGGAAAAATTGACCGTTTTTTAAATCAAATTCCACTTGAAGAAATTGTTTTGGAAACCGATGCGCCTTATCTGGCACCTACACCTTTTCGCGGTAAGCGCAATGAGAGCAGTTACTTGTATGAAATTGCCAAAAAAGTTGCAGAAATTTACAATGTTTCTGTTGAAGAGGTTGCAAGAAAAACAACCCAAAATTCTAAAAAAATCTTTGGAGTATAAGCACCCAAAAATTACTTTTTATAAATGAAAAAAAAGCCAAACATACTGCTTATCTATACAGGAGGAACCATTGGGATGATCAAAGACTTTGAGTCAGGGGCGTTAAAAAGTTTTAATTTTGATGAGCTCCTTGCGCATATCCCAGAATTGAAACTTCTGGACTGCAACATAAATACCATCAGTTTTGAAAACCCAATTGACAGCTCAAATATGCACCCTAAATATTGGGTGAAATTGGCAAAAATCATCAAGGAAAATTATGAAATAACCGATGGTTTTGTTGTGTTGCACGGCAGTGATACTATGTCATATACAGCATCAGCGCTTAGTTTTATGCTTGAAAACCTTTCAAAACCGGTTATTTTTACCGGCTCTCAATTACCTATTGGTGACTTTAGAACAGATGCCAAAGAAAACTTAATTACCAGCATTCAAATAGCAGGCTTACACAAAAATGAAAAACCCGTAGTAACAGAAGTTGGTTTGTATTTTGAATATAAATTATACCGGGCAAACAGAACAACAAAAATCAATGCAGAGCATTTTGAAGCCTTTGCATCCTTAAATTACCCTCCGTTAATTGAAAGCGGAGTGCATCTTTCAGTGAGCGAAGAAAAATTATTGAGGTTTCCTAGAAGGAAAAAACTACAAATACATTTAAATCTCGAAACAGAGGTAATGTTAATTAAGCTCTTTCCGGGCATTTCAGAAACCATCTTAAAAAACATGCTAAGTCATCACGATCTGAAAGGTGTGGTGATAGAAACCTATGGTGCCGGTAACGCAACAGACGAAGATTGGTTTTTAGACATTATAGAATCAACAATCAATAGAGGGATTCCTGTAATAAATGTTACTCAATGTTCCGGAGGAAGTGTGGCAATGGGCCAATATGAAACCAGTGTGAAGTTACAAAAATTAGGAGTTATTTCGGGTAAAGACATTACAACAGAAGCTGCAATAACAAAATTGATGTATCTGTTAGGGCAGCAAATTTCACCTAATGTATTCAAAACCATATTTGAAACATCGTTGAGAGGAGAAATGATGTAAATTTAACCAACTAAAATTTTACTAAGTAAGATTTTTTTTGTTATTTGGCACGCTGTTAGTGCAAACAGCCACATCGGTGGAATAAGATTGAATAGAGAGGTGGCCGAGTGGTCGAAGGCGCACGCCTGGAAAGTGTGTATACGCCAAAAGCGTATCGAGGGTTCGAATCCCTTCCTCTCTGCAAAATATTAAATTGTATTTTAAATAATAATTTTTATATCTTTAAACCCTTAACTAAAAACAAACTTTTAAGACGATAGCAATGAAAAGATTATTTTCTATTTTAGCAGTTGCAGCATTAGTGCTAACTGTATCAGTTAATGCAAATGCATACAATGAATCCCAGGCGTTTCCTGAAGACATTCAAACAATCACAACTACAACAACCTCTGCAGCTTCACTTCAAGATGAAATGCCCGAGGTCGAAGAAAGCTTAGGATTTCATCAGGTACTTAAAAAACGTTTCATTGAAGGAGGCCCCGGCTTTATGGGAATTGTTTTATTGTGTTTAATTCTAGGTTTGGCCATTGCTATTGAAAGAATTATTTATTTGAACCTTTCAACAACCAATACTAAAAAACTAGCTCAGGAAGTGGAAGATGCCCTTCAAAGCGGAGGTGTAGAAGCAGCTAAAGAAGTTTGTAGAAACACCAAAGGACCCGTTGCTTCAATCTATTACCAAGGCTTGGACAGAGCCAATGAAAGCGTTGATGCTGCTGAAAAAGCTGTTGTCGCTTACGGAGGTGTTCAAATGGGGCAGTTAGAGAAAAACGTTTCCTGGATTTCTTTGTTTATCGCATTGGCGCCAATGCTTGGTTTCATGGGTACAGTTATAGGTATGATTATTGCTTTTGATAAAATTCAAGCGGCCGGAGATATGCAACCTTCTCTTGTTGCAGGGGGTATTAAAGTAGCACTTTTAACAACAGTATTTGGTTTAATTGTAGCAATTATTCTTCAAATATTCT
>NZ_CAXBAN010000194.1:0-4931 GCF_963973675.1 uncultured Planktosalinus sp.
GGCTACGATCATGAAGAAATCTGTGAAATCATGAAAATCAGTTATGCCAATTGCAGAACATTGCTTTCAAGGGCTAAAGACAGTCTAAGAAAACAGCATACTAAAAATTTTATAAAATCATGAAAAATCAACAATTTGACACCCAAATAAAAGCGCTTTTTGAAAAAGAGCACCCCACTCTTATTGAGCCGGAATCAGGTCATAAACTCAGGTTTATGGAAAAACTTAATAAGACCCAAAACACAAAGAAACCAAGAATAAACTACCTGTATTTTGCAAAACCTCTTGCTATTGCTGCCTCTTTTTTATTATTAATCACATTGGTTTATCCTTTCTTAAATGATTCTAAACAGGAAGCCGATTTAGCAAGTATTTCACCTGAAATGGCTCAAACACAAGACTTTTTTACAAGCACTCTCGATAGAGAAATAAATATATTAAATAATGCAAAGTCTCCAGAGACAAGTATTCTTGTTGAAGACGCACTGAAACAAATGGAAACTTTAGAGAATGAATATGAGACTTTAAAAGTGGAATTAGTTAAAAGTGGTAACGATGAGCGTATTATCCATGCAATGATTACCAATTTTCAAAATAGAATTGACTTGCTAAAACACGTTATGGAACAAATAGAACATATTAAAAAACTAAAAGCCGAAAATCATGAAACCACTGTTTAAAACACTCCTTTTATTATTGATAATGCCTGCAGTTGCTCTATCATTTAATTCCTCATTGAATGGAAAGCATACCAAAGAAAAGACGATAAAAAAGCAGTTTGAAGTATCTAAAAATACACTACTTAAAATAAATAACCGGTATGGAAATGTTGATATTACTACCTGGGATCAAAACACAATTAATATCGAAGTTACTATAATCACCAATGGAAATAATGAGCAGGAGGTACAAAACCGACTTGATGAAATTACTGTTGAGTTCAATGCTACAAATTCACAGGTTAGTGCAGAAACTTTAATCGCAAAAAAGAAAAGTAATTGGTCTTTTTGGGGGTCTAGCTCTAATAATGTCAATATGAAAATCAATTATCTGGTTAAAATGCCAAAAACTAACAGTTTGGATGTAAAAAACGATTACGGTGCAATTAGTTTAAATGAAATTGATGGCAACACAACTATTAGCTGTAATTACGGAAGTTTTATTTTAGGTGATCTTAATGGAAATGAAAACAGTCTTCAGTTTGATTACACCACAAAAGCATCTATTAATTTTATAAACAGTGCCACAATCAATGCAGACTATTCTGAATATGAAGTAAATAAAGCAAATGATATAATTTATAAAGGTGATTACACTAGAGTGCTAATCAATGAAATTTCTGGAAATTTTGATTTTAGCACGACATACGGAAAAGTTGAAATAAAAAAAGCACACAATGTAACAGGAGAAAGTCGATATGTTACACTTACTTTTGGAAATTTAAGTAAAAGCCTTGAATTGGATTCAAAATATGGACGTATTAGCGTTGATGAGCTTAAACCAGGTTTCAAAAATGTGCATATTAATGCAAAATATACTTCTATTAATATAGGCTTCAATGAGAACGCAAGCTTCAATCTTGATACAAATCTTTCCTATGCAAATTTAAGCGGGCAAGATAATTTTGATTTCAGTTTACAAAACATTCACAACACTAAAAAAGAGTATAAAGGCCATTATGGCAAAGCAAACTCAGGAAATACAGTTTATATAAATTCAGGATACGGAGGAGTAACTTTAAAAAAAAATAATTAATAATCATCAATCTTAAAACGAACATTATGAAAAATCAAACTCTAACTTTAACAATTCTCTTTTTATTTTCAATACTTACCTCACAGGCTCAATGGGGCTCTAAAACAATAAAAGGTAATGGATCAGTAATTACAAAAACAATTCAAGCCGGCGATTATGATGCAATCTCTGTTGCCGGAAATTTTTATGTTACACTTATAGAGGGTTCTGAAGGAACAATTCAAATAAAAGGGGAATCCAATTTATTGGAAGAAATGGAAATAGAAACAGAAAAAGGAAATTTAAAAATTAAACCAAGAGACAATAAAAACCTGAAAACCAGTGGTAAAAATAAAATTGAAATTACAATTCCGGTTCAGGAAATAAACACAATAGCATTGGCTGGTTCGGGAACAATTCAAAACGATTTCTCTTTAAAGTCCAGTCAATTATCTGTAAAACTAGCTGGTTCAGGCACTATAAATCTAGATATTAAAACGATAGAACTAGAAACTTCCGTTGCTGGTTCTGGCGATTTACTTTTAAAAGGTAAAGCTCAAAACTTAAATGGAAGTATTGCAGGTTCAGGTTCTATAGACACTCAACAAGTAAAAACTGAAAACGCAGATATTTCAATTGCAGGTTCCGGAGATTTTAAGTTGCAATGTTCAGGGCTTCTTAAAGCCAGGGTTTCAGGATCGGGAGATATAATCTATAAAGGAAAACCTGAAAAAATTGATTCCAAGGTTGCCGGTTCAGGTAAATTAAAATCTCTATAACAGTAGATTACGTTAAATAAAAAGGCCACTTTTCTAAAAGTGGCCTTTTTTATTTTTAAATTTTAAAATATGTATTAATAATTATACTGGAAAAAACCTTCTGAAAGGAAATATACAGGGTCTCCTCCCTCCTCTAAAACCGCTTGAAAATTAAACGCAAACCGAATACGTTCTGCACTGTTTTCTAAAAGAATTAATAAACCACTTTGTGAGCTATATAATTCTTCACCGTCAAAATAAGTGGCTTTTTCCTCTCCTTCAAAGCTAAATGTATAAGTTCCGGCTTCAGATTCTAAAGGAAATTGAACAGTTACAATCTCTCCGGAAATTGTATTTAATCCTTCAATTGTTATAAAAGTTTCATCAGAAGTTACAGAAATTGAGTCGGCTGCAAAGCTCAATTCCCCAATTTGTATTGTCATAAAGTCAGCATCATCTCCGGGTTCTCCATATTGAATTGTGAGTGTATCAAAAGTTCCATTGGTAATTGAGACTGTTTCAGACCCTTCATTTCTGCCGGCTACAAACTCAAATGTACCACTTACAATATTATTGTCGAGATCAAATGTTGTAATATTTAAAGTACCAATCCCGTTTTCACTTGATAAGGTTGTGTAAGGGTCCTCTCCTTCAATTTGATAAGTTCCCAAAGAGTTTAGAGTACTTAAAGCTTCTAAATTAAATTCGCCTACTTGCGGATTAACAACACGTAAAGTGATTGTTTGATCATTGTTGACAGCTTCTATAATCATTACATCATTTGCTTGAATATAAGTTGCTGCGGCATTTTCACCTTCGGCCGTAAATGGTGTTTCATCTACATCAGCATAGAATTCTGCAGGATTAGAATCGTCACCTGTACTGCCGTCACTTTCCAAAGGAATTTCATTAAATTCTCCTTCAGAAATCACCACAACATCAAAAGTAGGGTTTCCATCATTATCCAAAATGGGTTGTCCGTTTGCGTCTAATAAGGGTCTGGTTGCAGTAAAGGAAAAAGTACCTGAAATAGCACCTAGCTCAACATCATATTGTGTAACGACAACTTCACCGGTTCCCCCTTCATTTTGACTCGAAAAAGCCAATGGCTCTACATTAATTCCAAAAGTAGCTTCTCCTTGACTAACCATATTAAAACTTCCAACTCCGGTTCCATAAAGGTTTAAGTTAATTACATCGCCGTTGCTTTTGATACCGGTAATTGTAGTAATACCTTGAAGGGTTTGGGCATTTGCAGTATCTCCTTCGAACTCGACACCTTCAACTTCAGCATAAAACATTGGAGTTAATAATTCAGGGTCGTCAACAACAAAATCTCCTTCAAGCGATTCATTATCACACGAATATAAAACCATTGTAAAAATACTGACGAATATAAAAATTGATTTAATTTTCATTTGTACTTAATTGTTTATTTGAAATAAAATACCATCTAAAAAAGCTTGTTGAAACAAAAATTAAAAAAGGTATTTTAAAAGTAGATTATAGATTGAATTTGGTTATTCGCAAACTTAAGTAAAAATATTTATTTGATACAGAAATTATTTTTTAATAATAACCTCACATTCATAAAACTTACTTTTGAACAATAAATTGTTTATTCTGATTTATAATGACAAAACCATCATTTTTTCTTTCTTGGAACTCTTAATAATAAAACTATTCCTAAAAAAAAGAAGATCACCAAAAACAAAATTGAGTTTCTCATGCTTCCTGTTAAATGGTCAATAAAACCATAAAGCAGCATCCCTATCACTATACCAATTTTTTCGGTGACATCATAAAAGCTGAAATAAGATGTTGTATCCATTGTTTTAGGTAATAACTTTGAATAAGTTGATCTGGAAAGTGACTGAATTCCACCCATAACCAATCCTACAAATGCAGCAGTTGTATAAAACTGAATTGGTTCAGTTATTGAATATGCCACAATACAAAGTGTCAACCATATTGAATTAATAATAACCAAAGTAGGAATGTTTCCAAAACGTGATGAAGCTCTTGATGTTATTTCAGCACCTAAAACAGCTACTAATTGAATCAGTAATATACTTACTATCAATCCCATAGTTTTTTCATCTGTATCCTCCCAATTGATTTCTTGTTCACCAAAATAGGTTGCGACCAACATTACGGTTTGCACGGCCATACTGTAGATAAAAAATGCAAGAAGATAGCGTTTTAACTGTTTGTTTTCAATAAGGGAACTATGCACTTTTTGCAGCTCTTTAAACCCATTTAACAATACATTTTTGGTTAGTTTGGTATTCTTTTTAAACCCCTTGGGAAGGTGATAAAATGAATACTGACTAAAAATCGCCCACCAAAGTCCTACTGTAATGAAAGATATTTTCATTGCCAGTAAAGATGCACCTGATCCTTCACCAAGTCCAAAAAACTCAGGAAACATTACCATAG
>NZ_CAXBAN010000195.1:0-4926 GCF_963973675.1 uncultured Planktosalinus sp.
GTGCTTGAGTGCTTAAACCTATATGACATTTAGAAACATAATCAACATACTCATCACCATTTTTTATACCATCAAAAATCACTTTACATTCATGTATTTGATTGCTTATTGCAATTTTTTCTTTTAACTCATTGATATTTTTTAAATTACCAAAGCCGATAATATGTATTATATAGTCTTTTGATAAGTGCCGTGCACTTTCAATTGCATTAAAAGCTCCTGCTTTATGAAGATCAATGATACCTGCATACACGATATGAATTTTATCATTATAAGGTGAATACCGATTTCCTTCCGGTCGATAGTTTCCATAGTTAATTAAAAAGGGTTTATTATCATCAATCTTAGACTTCAACATTTCTGTTGAAATAATATAAGCACTTGACACTTGAATTATCTTATTTTCAATATTTTTATAATGATGTGAGAGTTCTGACACATCTTGATAAATTTCGTTTAACTCTAATATTACTTCAAACTTTTTAATTTTTTTAGCTAGATAAATAGGGTAAATTGCCATTATAGAGTGGTAAACTATAACTTTTTCTTTTTTCTTGGCGTTTATAAGTAAATAAGAAAACAACCATAACCAGGATAAAAATATTCTGAACCGCTTTAAAATTAAGTTCTCAGCACCAAATGTGGGCCCTACTTTTAGCACCACATTTTCAAAAACTTTACAGGTTCGAGAGCGAAAATAACCTGTTTTTGTTGAACTCCAAGATGGTGATACAATTTCAACAATATAACCAGAATCTACCAATGCACCGGCTATATAGTTCATTTTATTTACAGCTGCAATGCTTCTAACTCTTTTTTCATTATCAAATAACTCAATATCATAAAACCCTATATATTTTATTTTTTCCATTTAATATTATTCCCAGTAAAACATATATAGATTAATAGAGCTGTTAATTGTGGTTATATAATAAAAAGTAAAACAAGCCACTACTATTATAAATGCAATACTATTTCTGGATTTTTTAATCTTAACAGCACTTATTATATCAGGTAATAAAAGTGTTACAAAAATAAAATAATAATAGCCTGCCCTCATTGCTACCTGAGATTCACTGGCTGCAATTTGTATAAAAGCAGCCATTAATATGTAATTGGTTGCTGCATTAAATGTCAAAGAGGATTTACTTTGTTTATTTTTGACAAATACAGCAACCGTGTATATAAAAAACATAAACAATAGCATTGTGTATGAATCAGTTGCAACCATCAGTTCTGAGTTACCATACTTATCAAATGCAACTAATACAAAACTTTTCAAAAGGGTTTCTCTAACTAAAAATGCACCTATAAACAGTATTAAAACAATAAAATAATGTTTTTTCCTTAATACTAAAAAGTACAAGGGATATGCTGCTAAAAACACAAGTGCCGAGGTATGAAAACTACTAGCAAACAACACCAATAACAAAAAATATAACCATTTTTGTTTTTTGATATATTCAAAACTGAGAAAAACAATCGCAATTGCTATAGATTGTCTTAAGCCTGTAAATGTAAAATTAAAAATGATAAGTGATAATAAAGCAATTAATGATACAAATATGTTTTTTGAATTTTTATAAATAACATACCCGATGGGTATAAATATGGTTGCAGATATTATTGTCAAATAAATTTGTGGATCTTTAGTAAAGACTGCTATTAACTTGTTATAATATAAGAAGCCCATTTCTAGCGATGAAAACTCTGATGCAAAATCAATAATACTTTCACCTCTTGACAGTCTTTCAAAAAAATATAAATAAGCAACTACATCAGTTCCAACCGTCCATTTTCTTAATGATTGTAATAAAATGACTGACAGGATTGAAAAAAACACAAAAAATATTTTCTTTTTTTTTGTAGGTCTTATGGTTAAAGTTAAGCCCCCTAAAATTGTTATAAATAAGAAAAGATAAATGTATTGTTCCATTTTAATTTCTTAGGGATTTATAAACAGCTAAATATTTATGATACATCCTTTCTCTTGAATAATCTTGAGCAGCAATAGTATGTAATTCATTGAATTCACTTTTTTCCTTTTCTAACCATTTAAGTAATGATGCTTTTAAAGATTTTACATCTCCATAAGCTATAAATTCACTAAAATCATTCAACGCTATTTGTTCAGGGGCTCCTGCTTTAAAACCAACAACCGGTGTTCCACAAGCTAGGGATTCTACGCAAACCATTGAGAACGTCTCGCGCTTACTTGTAAGTAACGTAATATCTGCCATTGAATAATAAGTGGCTAATTCTATCTGATCCTTAGTATGCTTCACGCCAATGACATTATCCGGAAGAACTGATGCATCACCATCAAAACCAACCGCTATGAATTTAATATTCAAGTTAGCCATTTGTTTAGCCAGTTCCATTACAAAATGCCCCCCTTTTGAAGGCGATGAAAAGGATGGCGAAACATGTAAGACAATCTTTTCAGTTGTTAATTTGTGTTTTTCTTTAAGTTCTTGAAAAGGCTTAGGATAAAAGACATTCTCAGTGTCTATTCCATTTCCAATAACACAAAATTCTTTACCCATTAAAATTGGAGAACGTTTTGCACGAGATTCCAGCCAGTCTGAAACAGCTATAATTTTTAAATAATCAAAGGCTTCAAAAGCTTGTTTCATGAAGCTCCATTGTTTTGATGTTCTGTCAAAAAATAATGAATGCGAAGCATCCTTTAATTGTGGGCAGTTTCCACAACCAGTTTTCCATTTTTCACAATCGTAAGAATGACCACAGCCACCAGTGTACATTGTTTCTGAATGAAGTGTGATAACTGTGGGTATTTTATTTTTTTTTAAAAAATGTAATAGCTTATAAACGTTTACAAAATAACCATTTAACATATGTAAATGCACAACATCAGGTTTTTCTTTGCGGATAACAGCCAATAAATACCTTGTGGCAAAATAGGAAAATTTATATGAGTATCCTGTGATGCGTTCTAAAAGTGCGTGTAATTTTGCTTCGACCTCTGTTGAAATTTTATAGATGTTTTTTTCTATATATTTGGTTTTACGACCATAACAAACCACTGACTTATATCCATCGTTAAGCAACATTGTATGGATATCATCCACAATTTTTCCCGTACTCCCCCTTCTGAAAACAACATTAATTTGTAATACTTTCATTTTCTGTGCTTTTGCTTACTTTACAAACAGATCTTATAATTTCTTCAAATTTCTGGGCATTCTTTTCTTTGTTATGCCGTTCTTCAACTAATTCTTCGGCATTATCCAAAAATTTTTTACGAGCTTCTTCACTGCCTACTAACTTATTTAAAACTTCTTTAAGTTCATCTTTATTTGTGGCCACCCACGCAGCTTGATTCTTTATAAGGTAGTCAACACAAGCAATTTCTTTGGGACCATACATCAAAAAGCACTTGCCTGATGATAAAAGGTCTGCGATTTTAGTTGAAAAACCGTGCTTAATATCCCATTTTGTAAATTCTGAAAAACCTTCAACATGCAACACAATATCACTTTCTTGTATGACTTCTTTCACCTTCTCATAACTCACAGCACCACAAAAATTAATGCCATTTTCAGTTATAAAATGTTTTTTTGCTTCCTGAGGCAAAAAACCACTGTAAACTTCAATCTCAAGACTAGAATCAATTGTTTTTAAAGCTTTTCCAATTTCAATTAAGGATTTCCATCTTTCGTGCCCTAAGTTACCGGTATAACTAATTTTAAGTTTACTCTTTGATTTTGATGCAATACTTTTTTCTAAATTACTAGAGGTTAGTATTACAGATGAAGGCCTTTGGATTTGCTTCGTCATGTTTTCCATTAAGAAATCATTACTATAAATAATATGACTGGCATTTTTAAAACAATTTTTAACTATTTTTTTATAATACAATGAATAAATATGATACAATGGAGAAATCGTATTTCTTTTCTTTAAAAAATAATCTTCGCTATTATAAATTATATAAGGAATTTCTTTAAAATCAGAAACCCAGAGTGTCATTTTGTATAAAAAAGCATAATCCCCTGGCTGAAGTAAAACTATATCCGGTTCTATAGAGTCTATCCAATTCAAAAGATTTTTATTATTCCATTTTGAGTCCCATAAACCTTCCCTAGCTAAATATAAAAAGGATGAAAAGTATTTTTTTAATTTTGAATAATTCCAATTTTTTCTATCCTTTAAATCAGAATATTTTGCTTTAATGTTTTCATTTTTGATTTCGCCAACATAATGCTTATTAAAAAGAAAATTTTTGATTAAATCAGAATCAGAAATTCTAAAATAATTAAAGCAATATTTAAAATCTGGCAATTCGTTATTTACATAAAACTGAGAAATTTTTTCGGTATTCCAGCTGGAAACTAGACTAGCTAATGTTCTTCCATTAGCAGATGATTCTGAAAGAGCATTGTGACTAATTATTAATATTTTAGGAAATTTAATTGACATTTAAATAATTACTTTTTATTCTTTAAAAGACTTTCTAGTTTTATAACCATTTATCCCTTTTAAAAGATTTTTAAAAATATTTAAAGGTCCTATCTCAGACTGATTTCTAAACCTAAATAAAACATAAAAAATTAATAAGTATTTAAAATATGGGTAACTTGCTGCTAACCAAGCCCCTTTGTTGTAAAAATAATTCTTATTAAAACCTTTAAACCAACTTGAACTGTTGTTAACATTGAGTCTACCTATTTCCTCAGGTACAAAATATATCTTTAAGCCCTTTTTTAAGCAAGACATTAAAAATAAATTTTCTTCCCCTGAAGAATAAACTGCTCCAGAACCAAACGATTCATTAAAGTAAATTTTTTTCTCTTTAATAATTTTTGTTTTAAATGTAATCTCAACTGAACTTACTTTAGATATATTTAAAAAGTTTAATTTTTTAATTTTTGTTCCATATCTTTTTCCAGGGTAATTGAATTT
>NZ_CAXBAN010000196.1:0-4910 GCF_963973675.1 uncultured Planktosalinus sp.
TTTTTGAGGTTTCATTTCTTGAGTGATTAAAGAAACAATTCCATTGTCAGCACAGATAAAATAATGGTCATCCAATAAAACAGCAATGTGTTTATTTTCAGGTGTCAACTCAGAGTCAATTCCAACAATGTGAATGGTGCCTTTTGGGAAACTTCTGTAAGCATTTTGTATTATATATGCGGCTTCTGTAATATGAAAGGGGGATACAGAATGTGAGATATCAACAATTTTTATAGTTTCCAATTCACTATATATGGCTCCCTTAACAGCTCCGGCAAAATGGTCTTTTTCTCCAAAATCGGTTGTAAGCGTTATAATTGGCATAAGAAAATTGTTGATATTTTTTTAACCTCTATACAACAAGGTAACGATAAAAATATGTTAGATTTGTATTACAAACTTAATCATTAAAAAAGACAATTCTTAAAAATAAATCACTGCTTTTGAACGAACTTATTTTAGAACTTACAGAGATAAGTCCAAGCGAATTGTTTGGACATCAAAACTCGAATATCAATCTTTTAAAAAAATACTATCCTAAGTTAAAAATTGTTGCAAGAGGAAACCGTTTAACCGTGTTTGGTGATGAAGAAATGCTGGAAGAGTTTGATAAAAAATTCAGTATGTTGATGGATCATTTTGTGAAATACAACAAGTTGGATGAAAATGTCATAGAACGCATCCTTACCAGTGAAAGTAGTGCAGAGTATGAAACTCCTGAAGGTAGTGGAGAAGTACTTGTTCATGGAGTGGGTGGAAAACAGGTTAAGGCCATTACAGTAAATCAGCGACGGTTGGTTGATTTGATGCGTAAAAACGATATGGTTTTTGCTGTAGGCCCTGCCGGAACAGGTAAAACTTACACCGGCGTTGCACTTGCAGTAAAAGCTTTAAAAGAAAAGCAAGTTAAGCGTATCATACTTACAAGACCGGCTGTTGAGGCTGGTGAAAACTTAGGATTTCTTCCAGGCGACTTAAAGGAAAAATTAGATCCTTATATGCAACCTTTGTATGATGCATTGAGAGACATGATACCTCATGAAAAGCTTGAATCGTATATCGAAAAAGGAGTAGTTCAAATAGCGCCTATGGCATTTATGCGTGGTCGCACATTAGACAATGCGTTTGTCATTCTTGATGAGGCACAAAATACCACCCACGCTCAAATGAAAATGTTTTTAACCCGTATGGGTAAGAATGCCAAGTTTATGATTACTGGAGATCCGGGTCAGATTGATTTGCCAAGAAGAGTAATTTCAGGATTGAAAGAAGCCTTACTGGTGTTGAAAGATGTAAAAGGTGTTGGAATGATTTATTTGGATGACAAAGATGTAATTCGTCACCGTTTGGTTAAAGAAGTTATAGCTGCTTACAAAGCGATTGAAAATGTTGAATAAAATGAGTTGTACTCTTACAGAAACAAACTTTATATTTCCCAAACAAAAAAAAGTGTATCATGGTAAAGTGCGTGATGTATACACATTAGAAAATGATGTGTTGCTGATGGTTGCTACTGACCGCATCAGTGCTTTTGATGTAGTGATGCCAAAAGGAATTCCTTTTAAAGGACAAATTCTTAATCAAATAGCCACAAAAATGATGAGAGCTACTGAAGATTTGGTTCCAAATTGGCTGATTGCCACTCCCGACCCCAATGTAGCTATCGGTCACGCATGTGAACCTTTTAAAGTAGAAATGGTTATCAGGGGCTATTTGAGTGGCCATGCTGCCCGTGAATACAGAGAAGGGAAGAGGGCTCTTTGTGGTGTTCCGATGCCTGAAGGAATGAAAGAAAATGACAGGTTTTCATTTCCTATCATTACACCTGCCACCAAAGCAGAAGCCGGAGCGCACGATGAAGACATTTCCAGAGAAGATATTTTAAGGAACGGGATCGTTTCAGAAGAAGATTATATAATTTTGGAAGACTATACCCGTAAATTATTTCTACGAGGCACTGAAATAGCTGCATCCAGAGGTCTAATCTTGGTTGATACTAAATATGAATTCGGTAAAACCAAAGACGGCACAATCGTATTGATTGATGAAATCCACACTCCTGACTCTTCCCGTTATTTTTATGCGGAAGGGTATCAGGAAAGACAAGATCGGGGAGAAACCCAAAAACAACTCTCAAAAGAGTTTGTGAGGCAATGGCTTATTGAAAACGGTTTTCAGGGCAAGGAAGGGCAACAAGTGCCCACTATGTCTGATGAATATGTTGAAAGTGTATCTGAACGCTATATTGAATTGTATGAAAACATTACCGGTGAAGTATTTCAAAAAGCAGATGCTTCCGATATCAGTTCAAGAATTCAAAACAATGTATTAAGCTATTTTTCTAAATAGAATAAACCCGATTTAAATAGCTTGAAATCGGGTTTATTTAAATTAGTCAAAATAATTGAATGACTGTCCGTCTTTTATTTTTAGAACTGATTCATAAATTAATTTGATCACATTTTCAACATCGTTACGGTGTACCATTTCGACAGTGGTATGCATATACCGTAAGGGTAAAGAAATGAGTGCTGATGGCACACCTCCGTTACTATAAGCAAAGGCGTCAGTGTCTGTGCCTGTAGACCTAGAAGCTGCCAGTCTTTGAAAAGGGATTTTATTTTTCTCAGCAGTTTCAATTAATAATTCCCTAAGTTTGTTTTGCACTGCCGGAGCATAAGAAATCACAGGACCGTCTCCAATTTTAGTTTCACCTTCGGTTTTCTTTTCAATCATTGGAGTTGTGGTGTCGTGGCATACATCTGTTACAATTGCGACATTTGGTTTAATTGTATGCGTAATCATCTCAGCGCCTCTTAATCCTATTTCCTCCTGAACCGAATTTGTGATGTACAATCCAAAAGGCAACTTCTTTTTATTTTCTTTTAAAAGTCGTGCCACTTCAGCAATCATAAATCCGCCCATTCGGTTGTCCAGTGCACGACAAACAAACTTGTTTTCATTTAAAACGAAAAAGGTGTCGGGATAGGTAATCACGCAACCCACATGAACACCCAGTTTTAAAACTTCTTCTTTGTTAGAACAGCCTACATCGATAAAAATATTGTCAAGACTTGGAGATTGTTCTTTTTCTTTGCTTTTTCGAGTGTGTATCGCGGGCCATCCAAAGACCCCGGAAACAATACCGTTTTTTGTATGAATGTTTACGCGTTTTGAAGCGGCTATTTGATGGTCGCTACCTCCATTTCTAATTACATAGATCAAACCATTATCTGTTATGTAATTGACATACCAGGAAATTTCATCCGCATGTCCCTCTACAACTACTTTGTATTTTGCCTTGGGATTGATGACTCCTACCGCTGTGCCATAGTTGTCTGTTATAAAGGTGTCCACATAGGGTTTTAGGTACTCCATCCAAAGTTTTTGTCCTTCAGATTCATATCCCGTTGGAGCTGCGTTATTTAAATAGTTTTCAAGAAAAGTAAGCGACTTTTTGTTAAGTATTGATTTTGCCATAGATTTGATTTTTTATAAGTGTAAAATTACCAATATAAATACGAAATTAAAGATACTTAATGATTTATCTTTAATTTTGGAATGATTTTAGCTTTTTGTTCAGAAACTCTATACTTACTTATGTTACGCATCACAATAGCAATCATCTTTTTTGTAATTACTTTTAATTTGCATTCTCAAGAGGACAGGGCCTATCGATATCATAAAAATGACACCACTGAGTATTTGTATATGATTATTGATGGTGATACACTACCACGTCAATTTATTGACCTTGAGGAAGTATATCTTTTAAATAAATTAAAATTTGATAGCGCCCAGGAACGAAGAGCCTATTTGATTTTAAGAAGACGAACCCGTAAGGTTTATCCCTATGCTAAATTGGCGGCAGAGAGATTGCAGGTAATGAGTGACCGGCTCGCTACATTGGATTCCAAAAGAGAAAAGCGCATATATACTAAAAGAGTTCAAAAATATATAGAAGGTGAATTTACAGACGAATTAAAAAAATTGACTAAAAGTGAGGGTAAGATATTGGTCAAACTCATTCACAGGCAAACAGGTACCACTGTGTTTGATTTAGTAAAAGAGTTACGGACCGGGTGGCGTGCCTTTTGGTACAACACTACGGCTAGTTTATTTGAGATTTCATTAAAAGAAGAATTCTCACCCTCACAAAATAAAGAAGATTTTTTAATAGAAGATATTTTGCAGAGAGCATTTCAAGAAGGTGCTTTGGATGTTCAAAAACCAGCCTGGCCTATTGATTATTTTGAATTGTCAGATTTTTGGACAAACAAGTAGCTTTAAAATTTGCAGCAAGTATATTTTTTTTGTATTTTAGTAGTTCGCTAAAAAAAATTTCAATTAAATAATTAAGAGAATCAGCCAGTTAAGTAAACACCTAAAAATAAATTAATTTTTATGTTGAATTTGCTTGCGTGGGATAAAAACGGTTGTATATTTGCAGCCGCTTTGAGAGTTGGTGATGTGAGTAGGTTTTTTTAGTTCATTGAGTTTGTTTTAGAGTAATTTTTTGAGTTTATAATATTTTTCAAAAAAAGCTTGTGGGGTAACAAAAAGCGTATTATTTTTGCACCCGCTTTGCTTCAGAAGCGAACAGGTTCACATCGAAATTGATTATAATAGAAATCCCGGGTGGGTTATTTGGAAGAGGTTCGAGTCCTTTTATTTTAGCAAGACTTCCTTATATATTAGGATAAGGGATAAGTTCATTGATATATTGAATTGACAGCGTATTTTTTTTGGTTGGAAACGACCTAAGAGAGATACAGAGAAATAAACCGAGTAATAAAAACCTGAGATATAGGCAGGGTTGATCAAAGAAGTAGTTGTTGAATAATATTTAAGATTTAACGATGAAGAGTTTGATCCTGGCTCAGGATGAACGCTAGCGGCAGGCCTAACAC
>NZ_CAXBAN010000197.1:0-4893 GCF_963973675.1 uncultured Planktosalinus sp.
GAGATTGTTTTTCAGAGATTAGTCCTTCGTTTAAGTGCTGTTTCAAACTTCCTGTTATGT
Organism: uncultured Planktosalinus sp.; assembly: GCF_963973675.1. Classification (NCBI taxonomy): domain Bacteria; kingdom Pseudomonadati; phylum Bacteroidota; class Flavobacteriia; order Flavobacteriales; family Flavobacteriaceae; genus Planktosalinus; species uncultured Planktosalinus sp. The sequence goes on from NZ_CAXBAN010000197.1 coordinate 61, forward strand.
CATCGCGTATTATTATTTGAGAGAGAATTTTGTGTATTAATTCACCTTTATCAATGGCTTTTTCTTTTTCGGTGTCCCATAGTAAAGCGTTGCGAGTTGAAATATGTATAATTTCAGAAAAAGGAATTGTAACAGGAAATTCATTTGCAACTTCCGAGTTAATGTTTTTTAGATTACTATCTGGTCTAAAGGGCTTTGTTTGCAAACCAAACTCATAAACAGATTGATTTTCACTCCAGTTATTGGATGATTTTAAATACTTGTAAAAAAAAAGAAGAAGTGAAATTTTCTTTTTCTTTTGTGTTTGAGTTTGTCAATACATAAAGATGCTCAACGGCACGCGTCATGGCCACATAAACTATGTTGATTTTATCAAGTTCTGCTTTTATTTTATGATTTTCAAAAGCATTTTTTCCTTCAGAGCCATAAGTTTCCAATTCTTTTTTTACCGGCAGTAACATTTCTGAAAACCCAGAAAAACGATTACTTTCTAATGGATACCAGACAGTGTCGTTTTTAAATGAATACAGATCATCATCTGCAAAAGGATAAATCACAACCGGGAATTCGAGGCCTTTTGATTTGTGTACGGTCATAATTGAAACCGCATCCAGTTGATCTGAAATTTCAATGCTTTTTTCAATTCCTTTTGTTTTCCAATACTCTAAAAACTCTATGATTGTTGTGCTTTCGTTACCTGAAAACTCATACACTAATTCCAAAAACGACTGGATGTATGCGATTCCTGTTTTTGAAAGTGAAAAATTTCTACATATTATTTCGCATAACTCATACAGGGGCGTTGTTGTGGAGAAAGAAAAATCAAAAATAATTCCGAAAGAAGCCAGCGCTTTTTCCAATTCACTTTTTTGCAAGGAAATAAGATTTTCAATAAAATCGTGTTTTTCAGTTGGTTGTTTCAAGTGTGAATGTAAAAAATAGAAAGCATCTGCCCTAGCTTTTTTATCATTAAAATCATTTATGATTTTTAAAATGTTTAAAATAAATAATACTTCTGGTGAATTATTTATTAAAAGTGCTTCTGAAGAAATAACATCAATGTTATTTTTAGATAAATATTCAGCAAGAACAACCCCTTGAGAGTTTTTTCTAACCAAAATACAAATTTCACTTTTGGTGTAATTTTCTTTGAGTAGTTTTTTTATGATATTTAGAACTTCTTTAGGATAAATCTCAAAGCTTTTTTCTTTGTTTGTGGCATCCAGAAATGAAACTGAGACAAAACCTCCTTTCTTAGAATTTGACTTTTGTTTGTTGCCCTGAATATAGAGGTCTTTATGACTTGTTAATTGGAAAAATTGGGAAACAAAAGAAAAAAAACTATTGTTGAAGTTTATTATCTTGTCATAACTTCGATAGTTTCTTTCCAGCTGTTCTAAATTTTTAATGGTAGACGGGAAAGGATTGGTGTTTTTATTTAAATCAATGAATTGTTCAGGATCGCCTCCTCTCCATCGGTAAATTGATTGTTTAGCATCACCAACCAGTAATAAAGTTCCTGAATCTTCATTTTTATTTTGATGTGCCAATGCATTTTCAATCAATGGAATGAGATTGCTCCATTGTAAATGAGAAGTGTCTTGAAATTCATCTATAAAATAGTGTTTGTATTTTTCCCCCAAGCGCTCGTAAATAAAAGGTGCGGGTTGATCTTTAATTTCATTATAAACTCTCTTGTTGAACTCAGAAATGGGAAGTACATTTTTTTCTTTTTGCAGAGTTAAAAATTCTTTATAGATAGAATTAATAAGAGATAAAGAACTCACACTTTTCAATAAAGAATTAAGAAAACCCAACTCAAAAATTAGATTTTTTGAGGTTTCAAAAAACGATATTAATTGATGCTCAATAGCATCTATTGCTGATGCTGTTTCAGTTGAAACTCTCTTAGGATATAGAGCTTTAGCACCTAAATTGTTTTGCCATGCTAAATTGAAATTTATTTTATAATACTGCTTGGTTTTTATATTCTCAAAATACTTTGGCAAACTACTTCCTGAAAAATCATTTGTTTCAAGATCATTTTTTTCAAGTAAATTAAAAAAATTTTCAGCAATTGAATCAAGCTTTTCTTGAACATTTTTAATTTGTTTGAATAAATTTGATTTTAGGCTTTGAAAATCCTCAAGTGTTTTGTTTTTGAGTTTTTCCAAGTGAATCAAATCGTTTTCCTTGTAAAGGATATTGCTCACTTTTTTGAGGTCTGTTGTAACATCCCAGCTTTTATCCTCTTCAACCTTTTCAAAACTAAATTCAAGAATAACTTTTGTAAGCAGTGGATCAATTCCAACTTTTGAGATTACTTGATCAATTGCTTCGTTTACTAATAAATCAACATCGAGTTCAATTTCAAAGTTTGATGTAAGTTTTAAATCCTTAGCAAAAGTGCGAATAATGCGGTGGTTGAATCTGTCGATGGTTTCAACGTCAAACAAGCTAAAATTGTGCAGAATAAAGTTAACAGCATTTTTAGCCCTTTTTTGAACTTCAGAATCTGAAAGTCTGGTTTCAACACAAATTAACTCAAACATTTGAAGATGACTTTCTGGAATTGAATTTTTTGAAAAAGCAAAGAGCCCATCTATAATCCGCTCTTTCATTTCACCCACCGCCTTATTCGTAAAAGTAATTGCTAAGAGGTGTTTAAAGTAGTCTGGTTTATTTGATTCAATAATTTTTGAAAGGTACGACTTGACCAAAGTAAAAGTTTTTCCTGAACCAGCTGAGGAGTTGTAAATAGAAAATGAAACTTGGTTTTGCATTGTTATTTTTTTACTAAGATAAGTACATAAGATGAGAAACCCTTTTTGTAAAATAAAAGTATAGTAAAAACTTATACTGCAATGCGTTCTTTATGGAATCTATAACATAATATTATTGTTATAATTTGTAAATTTGAGAATTAGTATTAACCACAAAAAATAATTATTATGTCATTTGAATTACCAAAACTTAAATATGCACATGATGCACTGGAACCACATATTGATGCAAAAACAATGGAAATCCATCACGGCAAACACCACGCCGGATACACTACAAAATTGAATGATGCTATCAAAGGAACTGATTTGGAGGGTAAAACCATTGAAAATATATTAATTAATTTGGATATGAAAAACAGTGCTGTTAGAAATAATGGAGGTGGGTTTTTTAATCACCGTTTATTTTGGGAGATAATGTCTCCAGACGGTGGAGGAAAGCCAACTGGTGAACTTGCAGCTGCTATCGATAAAGAGTTTGGAAGTTTTGAAGCCTTTAAAGATGCTTTTTCAACTGCCGCTGCAACTCAATTTGGGTCTGGATGGGCTTGGCTTTGTGTTCAGGATGGAGGTAAAGTAGAAATTTGCTCAACTCCAAACCAAGACAACCCAATCATGCCTGGTGTGGGTTGTGGAGGAACTCCTATTTTGGGATTAGATGTTTGGGAGCATGCTTATTATTTGAATTACCAAAACAGAAGACCTGACTATATAAATGCCTTTTTTAATGTTATTGATTGGGAAGAGGCGGGCTCAAGGTATGCCAAAAACAAATAATATTTATTAAATATATTTAATAAAAAAAGGGAAACAGATGTTTCCCTTTTTTTGCCCCAAATTTACCATAAACTTAACCTACTTATGCTATGGTGATACCAAAAGTATATTAAATTATATTTAATTTATAAGTTTTTAGATAAAATACACTTTACGACGATTAAGATCCAAAAAATGTGATAATTTGTAAGTTTTTTGATTATTCGTGAGATGTGGTTTGTAGTTAGAATCCAATAAAAAAAGGTAAACGAGAGTTTACCTTTTTTTGCCCCAAATCTACCATGAACTTAACCTACTTATGCTATGGTATAGTCAAATATATTTCAAATATTTAAATTATAATCTTACAAAATCAGCTTTTAGATTAAAAACTAATAATATCGATTAACTGTATTAAAGAATAAGAATAATGTAAGAATAAATGGTGTTGGTTTATTAATAAGCTCTTTCTTTGTTCCCTTCAAAAAAGTTTATAAAAGCTTTATTAACAACCCTATTCCCTCCTGGGGTTGGATAATCCCCGGTAAAATACCAATCACCTAAATTTTTAGGACAGGCTTTGTGTAGGTTTTCAACTGTTTGAAATATTAACCTAACCTCTGCTTTAATAGAATCATTGCTTATAAGTTGTGCAATTTTATCTGAAATTTCCTGATTGGAGAATGGACTGTATATTTCTTTCACAAAATTTAGAACCTCATCATCATTTAAATTCTCCTGAAGTTTACATTTTTCATATACTTCTTTTATAATATTTTCATTTCCAGATTCTTTAAGCAATTCAAGAGCTGCTTCAAATGCAATTAAGTTTTCAAGTCGAGCCATATCAATTCCGTAACAATCAGGGTATCTTATTTGTGGAGCACTCGATACAACCACAATTTGTTTTGGATTCAATCGATCAAGTATTTTCAATATACTCTTTTTCAAAGTGGTTCCTCTTACAATGCTGTCGTCTATTATTACCAGATTGTCTTCTGGTTTGATCACCCCATAGGTCACATCATATACGTGAGCAACCAAATCATCTCTACTGCTGTCTTCGGTTATAAAGGTTCTTAATTTGACATCTTTTACGGCAATTTTTTCAGTACGTAATTTATAGGACTGAATTTTTTGGAGTTTTTCTTGAGTTAAGGTTCCTTGTTCTTTTAAGATAGCTTCGTTTTTCTGCTTATTTAATTCATCCTGTGCAGCTTCAACCAGTCCATAAAAAGAAGTTTCAGCTGTATTAGGAATATAGGAAAACACTGTCTTTTGAGTATCATAATTA
>NZ_CAXBAN010000198.1:0-4888 GCF_963973675.1 uncultured Planktosalinus sp.
AACCGTGTTGAATCATATCTATCTTTAAAATATGGATTTACGAAATGGAATACTGATCATTACAGGGACTCTGATAATAAAATTTACTGGAATAAAGGAAACAATGATTTGTTTGGCAATAGAATTTTTGGGATTGGAAGGGACAGTATTTCGGGACTTAATCAACTACAATGTGAAAGTGTTCATGCAATCGATTTTCTAGTAGCTGCCACCCACGAAATCATGGAAACAAATGTTATGGTTCAGGATAGTGTGACAATTGCTAATAACAATTTCCTTGTATTTGGTGACAACGGGTTAACAGGTTTAAATGAACCCAATTCTCAAGGATTGCAACATTTGAACAGAGTTTGGCTTGCCCAATCCACCGGTGACTCAATTAGAAATGAACCTATACATTTAAGAGTTGAACTAACTACTGTGTTTGATGCTAGTTATATCGGAAGAATACTACAGGGCGGATTTAAAGTATGGATGTTACACGATCCTTATGTAAACAATGGAACTGTATCAGATTTTGATAACGGAAATGTAGCGTATTATCCATCATTTGATGTGGAAGAAATGCCCAACGGTAAAGTATATGCTCATTTCAAAGAAGTATATTTTGACCCAGACACGAACAATTTTGATCAATTTACTTTTGGAGTTGGGCCTGAGATGCTTATTCAGGTTCGATATTCACAATGGCAATGTACAGGAACGTGTTTTGATATTGAAATTTTAATAACCGGAGGAGAGCCCTCTTACACTGTCACTTTAACAGATGAAACGGATACTACTTACCCGGTAACATTTGACCCTGTACTCACAAACCTTAACGAGGCACACACCTATACTGCCAATGCTTGTGCCGGTTTAGAATATACTGTAGAGGTTGAGGATAATAATACTAATGTTGTAGATCATACTTTTACACTCGATGCTTTAAATTATACATTAGACTTAGGGCCGGATCAAAATTTCAAACAGAAATTTTATTAGATGCGGGAGTTGGAATAAATGATCCTGATGCCACTTATCAATGGTTTTTTAATAGTGAAGAACTTGCTCATTATGACAGTACTTTATGGGCAACTGAGGCCGGAAATTACAAAGTAATTGTAACTACATCAAATATGGCTTGCAGACTTGAGGATGATATCAATCTAGGTCTACAACTTAATGGATTAATAGACTACAATTATTTGTGCAGTGAAGAACAAAGCTATCTACAAGTTGAAATAATAGAAGGGGTGCCCAATTACTCAACACATATTTTAGGTATAGATAATGATTATGATGTTACTTTAATTCATGAAAATGATTTAATACATTATGGAATACCCATTGGTGATTATTTAATTACTGTGAGTGACTCAATGGGATCAAGTTTTCAAGAAGCGCTTACCATAGAACCCAGTTTTACCAATAGTCCGAATTTTGGCCCTGTTCCACCATTAAGTTCATCACAGCCTACTGTACTACTAGATGCAACTCAAGTTTTTGGCACAAATCCCAATTACAGTTACTCATGGTTTCATGAAAATGAGCTGCTTTCAAATACGACTTCTGAACTATTAGTAGACACCCCTGGGTTGTATACTGTTATTGTGGTAGATACTGAAAGTGACTGTGAGATGGAAGCGAGTATCGTAATTGAATATATTCTGGAAGTAACCATAGAAACCAATGTATCATGCAGTTCTAATTTAAATTATTTAAATATCCTTATTGATTTTGGTTATTCCGGATATTATACCACTATAGAGGGGAGTTTAGGATCTAGCTACACTTTTACTCATGGAGGAGATTACACAATTTCGGACTTAGATTTTGACGAATATTTAATTACAGTTACTGATCAAAATGGAGACGGTGAAGTCTATCAAGAACTAATTGATTACACCTCCTCTGGCTTTAATTTGGATTTAGACATTTACAGCCAGTTAATTGATATTTGTGAAAACTGTTCAGGATCAGCATGTCAATTAGGCACTACCCAGTGCCCCAACAATATTCCATTTTTTGATGCTCCCTGCCCGTCTTTAACAAACTTTACTCTTGACGCTTCAGTTTTAATTCAAAACAACCCTAATGTTGTTTATGAATGGTATATATGGGATGAATTAATATCAAACTCACCCCAAATTTCATTTGAATATAGTGGAAGGTGTTCAATAGACTATCTAAACAATAATGCTTGCAACAATAATTATGTATACACTGTGGTTGTATCAGATCCTTTAACAGGATGTAGTACTTCACAAATTTTTGCAACCAAAGCATGGTGTCCTATTCTAATCGAGAACCCAACGCCTAAAGAATACAATTCGCTTATATACCCTAATCCGGGGAATACAGAAGTAACTTTTTATTATGAGGTAAGTTCTAATTTAAATTTTGGTGGCACTGTTGAGGTATTTAGTGTAACCGGTCAACTGATTTATTCCAATAGTATTGATGGGAACAATCAGTTTACCCTGCCTTATTCAATTTCTACATCAGGCACCTATTTTATTAGAACCACCACAACAGACGGAACCGTACTTGTTGACAGAGTAATTATTAAATAACAAAACCAACCCCTTATGCCATTTAATTTGTTTAAAACATTGAGAAAACCCGGATACACAACTTTTTTGATTGCCGGCCTAATGAGTAATATAATTGTATTTGCTGAACCTGTTCAGAGGGCTAGTTCAAACCTTCTTATTGAACAGCGAAGCTCCCATTCAATGAATCTTTTAAATTTTATCACTAATTCTTCAATTAAAGAAAAACCTTCTAAGGTTATTGAGTCAAAAAAGGAGTCTACTGATATCAAACATAGTGATTACACTGTAAAAGAGGTTGAAATTGGACATTCTAATGAATCAGTCAAAACAGTTTTGGAATCTGAAACAGAAAATCAAAAAGAAAGCATTCAACCAAACGTGGCCCATAAAGATTTAAAAGAAAAATTAGTATTCTATGCGGAAGAGAATCAAGGTAAAATTGGAATTGAAGAGGTATTCTATCCTGAGAACCCTCATGACAATTATTTTAATGTATTTGTACCTGAAAATATTTCCATCCAGGAGTATGATGTAATATTATCATATGATTTATATGGGTTAAGTGATGCTTCAAATACCACTAAAAGCATTAACGGGATGGAGTCTTTTGGCGGGAAGGTTATCACCAAAGATAATGAATGGAAAGAAGTTGAAGAGGAATTGCACCGAAGCCACTTAAAAAAAGGGGTTAATGAGATTTTCTTTACCAGGCGAACAGATGTTCCATACACCTACTTTGTAAAAAACTTAAAACTTTCATTCATAGAGAAAAAAGACGAGCCATTCAAAGTTTCTGTAAAAGTAACTCACAACAGCAGTCAAATATACATAACTGGTACTTCGTCAATAAATAATCAGGAAAGCATCCAAATTTCGGGAGAAACTTTAGAGGTTAAAAATGGGATCATCGACAAGGTATTGAATTTAAAACCAACCGATAAAAGCCTTGCTATTTATTATCAAGATTCACAAATCACAAAAGCTATTGAGTATCCCAGTGAGGGTGAGCATGTTGTTTTAGAGGAAATTATTTTTGAAGATGAAGAATTGACTCAAAACCAACAACTTTCTTTGAATACATTAGAGACTGGCCTACAGTTTCAATCTTTAAAAATTGTGAAAACAAGTGAAGCTGTTTATAGTGAAAATGCTGCTTTATCAGTTAAGGGTTTAAATTTCAAAGATTTAAAACCCTTGAATCAGGATTTGATTAATGTAACATCAGGTATTCATGATGCATACAGGATTAAAGGCTCTGAAATAGATGCTAATGCTTTGATGGAGTTGCATCTCAATTTTGATGAAACATTGGTTCCTGATGGGTATAGCAGTCAAGATATCCGCACTTATTATTATGATGCTGATGCCCGCAACTGGAAGGCATTACCATTTGAATCAATTAATCGAGAAACAAACAGTGTTGTATCGATGATGGTTGACCCGGGAGGTGAAACAGATTATATCAATGGCATCATTAAAGTGCCTGAAAATCCAGAAACGTCCAGTTTTGTCCCTACTACTATGAGTGATATTGATTTTGCAAACCCATCCGCCGGTGTTGTAAGCATCCCGCCTCCATCGCCAAATAATTTAGGAGCAGCAGGGACTTCTTTTCCAATTAAGTTACCGCCCGGCAGAAACGGTATGCAGCCGTCTTTAGAAGTATCGTATAATAGTGAGGGTGGCAACGGATGGATGGGAATGGGATGGGATATTCAAGTACCTGCATTAACTGTTAACACTAAATGGGGTGTACCGCTCTTTGATTTGAATACTGAAACTGAATTGTATAGCTTGAGCGGGCAGGATTTGGTTTTCAAACACAATGATGAATTTACTGCTCCCCATCGAGTCACAGATGATATTGCCCGTATTACTGGTGACAAACAATTTTATTTAAGAAAAGAAGGATCCTATTTATCAGTTATTCGCAAAGGTACAGGTCCCACAAACTATTGGTGGGAAGTCACAGACAAGTTTGGCAACATAAGTTTCTATGGAGGAAATCAAGGTGGTGTGGTTGAAACCGCTGTAATAAAAGATGAGGAAGGCAATATCGCACATTGGGCTTTGCAACGCCAAGAAGATCCTTATGGCAACTACATTGAATATACCTATGATAAAAACGCTGTAGTGCTTGGACTTGATGTAAGTGCACAAGAATTTTACTTAACAAACATTAAATATACCCAACACAGTGGAATTTCAAGTTATTATGAAGTTGATTTTAAAAGAAATCAATACAATGTCGCCGACGTGGAACAACCCGCTGTTTATGAAGAGAGAAAAGATAAATTTACTAATGCCCGTTATGGTTTTTTACAAATAACCCAAGATTTATTGACTGAGAT
>NZ_CAXBAN010000199.1:0-4824 GCF_963973675.1 uncultured Planktosalinus sp.
TTTATGATATAGCCCGACTTCCTATAGCTACACTTATTTTTTCCTTTTTAGTTTTTTTTATAGGGGGTTATTTCTTGTATAGTTCAATTTATGCTGCTATTGGAGCAGCTGTTGATAATGAAACAGACACCCAGCAATTTATGTTTCCAATAATTATTCCCTTGATGTTGGCTATGTATGTGGGCTTTTTTGCTGTAATTGAAAATCCACATGGAACGATTGCTGTTATTTTTTCCCATATTCCATTCACATCACCTATAGTCATGTTGATGCGTATTCCCTTTGGGGTTCCTTGGTGGGAAATTTTAATTTCTATGTTTGTCTTATTTGCTACATTTGCTTTAGTGGTGTGGTTTGCTGCAAAGATTTACCGTGTTGGAATTTTAATGTACGGTAAAAAACCTACCTACAAAGAACTATATAAATGGCTTAAGTACTAATATGCAAGAAAAATTAGAAAATGTAAAAACTGTGATTCCCAATGGATTTTGGGAGACTTTTGGCAATTTTTTGAATTTTGAATTAATAAGTTTTGGCAAAGATCAAAATAGAATAGTCATCACAGTTGGTTTAATCATTCTTCTGTTGGTATCTCTATTTGTTGTCAAAATTATTCTACGGTTAATTCGTAAAATTTATACAAGAAAACTTGAACCCGACGAAAAACTACGTTTTCTGGGAGCTTATAATTTTATTGGCTACTTGGTTTATATACTAGTCTTTGTTTCAGTTTTAAGTTCTGCCGGGATAGACATTACACTTCTTTTAACAGCCACAGCAGTAATATTTATTGGACTGGGTCTTGCAATGAGAGAAATCTTTCAAGATATAATTGGTGGAATTTATATCATTCTTGACAAATCTGTTCAAGCTGGAGACATTATAGAAATAAATGAAAAAGTCTGTAAGGTTTTTGATACTAAATTGCGAACTACAAGAGCAGTAACTCGTGATGACAAAGTCATTGTGATTCCTAACCATAAATTTGTAACTGACCCGGTTATTAATTATACTCAAAATTACAAAAACACAAGGCAATTTGTAAAAGTTAGAGTAGCACTAAATGCAGATATTGATAAAGTTAAAAAAATATTAATTGAAGCAGCAAAGACACATTCAAAAGTTTTAAAAAAACCAGATCCTTTTGTGTTCTTTGAAGATTTTGGTGAAGACGCTTACCTTTTAGGAATCTATTTTTTTATTTCTGAGAGTTTTTTAGAACCAAAAATTAAAAGTGATATTCGGTTTACAATCGAAAAAGAGTTTAGAAAACACGCTATTAAATTTCCTCACCCTCAGAGAGATATTCACTTTTACAAAACTGAAAATTCTGACTAATTTCAAAATAAAAAAGCATGCCTAGAATATTAATTATTGAAGATGAAGAATCTATAAGGCGAGTTCTGGTTAAGATACTTTCTGAAGAAAACAACACATATGAGGTTTCTGAAGCCGCAGACGGCTTGGCCGGAATGGAGCTCATTAAAAATGAAGATTTTGATTTGGTTTTATGTGATATCAAAATGCCAAAAATGGATGGAGTTGAAGTTCTTGAAGCGACAAAAAAAATAAAACCTGAAACTCCAATGGTTATGATTTCAGGTCATGGTGACCTTGATGTTGCTGTTAATACAATGCGGATGGGTGCCTTTGACTATATTTCAAAGCCACCAGATTTAAACAGGTTATTAAACACAGTGAGAATAGCACTGGATAGAAAAGAACTGGTAGTTGAAAATAAAAAACTCAAGAAAAAAGTAAGTAAGAATTATGAAATGGTCGGGGAGTCCATAGCTATCAAACATATCAAAGCGATAATTGAAAAAGTAGCCCCCACAGAAGCACGTGTTTTAATAACGGGAGCCAACGGAACAGGAAAAGAACTTGTAGCCCACTGGATCCATGAAAAAAGTGAACGTTCAAAAGGACCTATGATTGAAGTAAATTGTGCCGCAATCCCTCCTGAACTAATAGAAAGCGAACTTTTTGGACATATCAAAGGAGCTTTTACTTCGGCCATCAAAGATCGAGCAGGTAAGTTTGAAGCAGCCAACGGAGGCACACTTTTTTTAGATGAAATAGGTGACATGAGTCTTGCTGTACAAGCAAAAGTACTCAGGGCTTTGCAAGAAGGAAAAGTGCAACGAGTTGGTAACGATAAAGACATTAAAGTAAATGTTAGAGTAGTTGCAGCGACCAACAAAAACCTTAAAGAAGAAATTAAAGAAAATAGATTTAGAGAAGATTTATATCATAGACTTGCAGTCATATTAATTGAGGTCCCTGCTCTTAATGACCGAAGAGAGGATATTCCAATGCTAATTGATTTTTTTGCAGATAAAATTGCCTCTGAACAGGGAACTTCAAAGAAACTATTCACCAAAGAAGCCTTAAAGCTTCTACAAGAATATGACTGGACTGGAAATATTCGAGAACTTCGTAATGTGGTTGAAAGACTTATCATTTTAGGAGGTAAAGAAATAGCCAAAGAAGATGTAAAAATGTTTGCTTCAAAATAATATTCTTTAATTCTTATTATATTTAATCAAAATTAAATAATGAATTTAGATACCCTTCAAAAAGATACATTCAAAATAACTAAACGTGTTTCGATATCCGATTTACCCACAACGTTAGAATTGAATGCTTCAGAAAAAAAAATCAAAAAAGAACTTAAAAAAGCCAGAAAAAAACTGGGTGATTTGCAAAATACTCAATATGCACACGGAAAATACGGTGTGTTGGTTTGTTTTCAAGCAATGGATACTGCTGGAAAGGATAGTCTTATAAGAGAGGTGTTTAAAGACTTTAATGTAAGAGGTGTTGTAAATTATAGTTTTAAATCTCCTTCTGAAAGAGAGTTGCGCCACGATTACTTATGGAGACACTACATAGCACTTCCCGAAAGAGGAAAATATGCAGTTTTTAACAGAACACATTATGAAAATTTGTTGGTTACGCGTGTTCATCCTCAATATATTTTAAATGAAAATATACCCGGTATTGAAAAAGTAGAAGATATCACACCTGAGTTTTGGGATAAACGATTTAATCAAATTAACAATTTTGAAAAAACACTTGTAGAAAACGGAACCATTATTATAAAGTTTTTTTTGAATATATCAAAAGAAGAACAGAAATATAGATTGTTAAGGCGCCTGGATAAGCCAAATAAAAACTGGAAGTTCTCTCCAGGAGATTTAAAAGAACGTAAACTGTGGGATGAATATTTAGGCTATTATGAGGAAATTTTTAATAGAACATCTACTAATTATGCACCATGGTATAGTATTCCTGCTGATGACAAGCCTACTGCAAGAATGCTGGTTGCAAAAATTTTATTGGAAATCATGGAAACTTATAAAGATATCAAAGAACCCGAGCTACCTGACGAATTAAAAGCACAAATTCCCAACTATATAAATCAATTAAATAACGATTAATACTTTATAAATGAAACAGTTTATTTCTTTACTGATTATTTTTTCTATTTCATCTTCTATTTATTCTCAAAAGGTAAATCAAACAGATTCGTTAATGCTTCGAAAAATATTTGATGAAGCCCTTGTTCACGGGAAAAGTTATGACTGGTTGGATCATCTTTCAAACTCAATTGGAGGAAGGCTTTCGGGATCATTAGAAGCGGAAAGAGCTATTGAATACACAAAGGCAGAGATGGAAGCTTTAGGTTTAGATAAAGTTTGGCTTCAACCCGTTATGGTTCCAAAATGGGTGAGAGGTGTCAACGAATATGCCTATTTTGAATCAACTTCCGGAAATTCAACGGTTGTTAATATTTGTGCTTTAGGCGGCTCTGCACCTACACCCTTAGGTGGATTAAAATCAAATATTATTGAAGTAAAAGGAATCGAAGAACTTGCAGCCTTAGGGAAAGATAAAATTGAAGGTAAAATTGTTTTTTATAACCGCCCTATGGATCCTAAATTAATTCAAACATTTGAAGCCTATGGTGGATGTGTTGATCAACGTTATGCAGGAGCAATGGAAGCCTCAAAATTTGGAGCTACAGGTGTTATTGTCAGGTCAATGAGTTTGAAAATTGATGAACATCCACATACAGGCACAATGACTTATGGAGATTTGCCTTTAGAGGACAGAATTCCTGCTGCAGCCATAAGCACCAAAGACGCCAATCTTTTAAGTGGTGCCTTAAAACTAAACCCTGAAACTAAGTTTTATTTCAATCAAACCTGTAGAGCGTTTCCTGATGTGGAATCTTTCAATGTTATTGGAGAAATAAAAGGCTCGGTTTATCCTGAAAAAGTAATTGTTGTTGGTGGTCATTTAGACTCCTGGGATATAGGAGACGGAGCGCACGACGATGGTGCAGGGTGTGTACAATCAATGGAAGTATTAAGATTGTTTAAAAGACTGAATTACAAACCAAAACACACCATTAGGGTAGTTTTGTTTATGAATGAAGAAAACGGATTAAGAGGAGCCAGAAAATATGCTGCTGAAGCAGAATCCAATAACGAAAAGCACATTTTTGCACTTGAAAGTGATGCCGGCGGATTTACACCCAGAGGGTTTTCTTTTCAATGTTCTAATGAAGATTTTAAACAAATTGAAAGCTGGAAACCTTTATTTGAACCTTATTTAGTACACTATTTTGTTCAGGGAGGAAGCGGTGCAGATGTAGCACCATTAAAAAAAGAGTATAATGTAATGGCCGGATTAAGACCAGACTCACAACGTTATTTTGACTATCATCACGCACACACAGACACATTTGATAAGGTCAACAAACGAGAGCTTGAATTAGGCGGAGCTGCTATGACGTCATTAATATACCTGTTTGAC
>NZ_CAXBAN010000200.1:0-4823 GCF_963973675.1 uncultured Planktosalinus sp.
AGACCCCAAAGCTTTCAGAAAGGCTTCACCAAAGGTGATGGCAACATCTTCAATGGTGTGGTGCTCGTCGATATGTAAATCGCCTTGCACTTGAATTTCTAAATCCAGGTTTCCATGTTTTGCGATTTGTTCCAGCATATGGTCAAAAAAACCAAGCCCTGTATTGATCTTGCTTTTTCCTGAGCCATCGAGGTTCACTGTGACACTGATTTGGGTTTCATTTGTGTTGCGCATCACTGTTTCCTTTCGTGGAAGCGTTTTCAAAAAGGTATAAATTTCTCTCCAGGAAGTTGTATTTAATGTGGCGTTCTCATTAATACTGTCTGAAATATAAATAGCTTTTGAGCCAAGGTTTCTGGCGAGTTGTACGTCTGTGGCCCGGTCACCTATGACATAGGAATTTTCCAAATCATAATTTCCTTTGATGTAATGAGTCAATAGTGCAGTTCCCGGCTTTCTGGTTGGCGCATTGTCTTCAGGAAGGGATTTGTCTATGAGAATTTCAGAAAAATAAATCTCTTCGTTTTCAAAAGCTTGGATGATTTTATTTTGCGCCGGCCAAAAGGTGTCTTCCGGAAAAGAAGCTGTTCCCAGTCCATCCTGATTGGTCACCATCACCAGTTCAAAATCGAGTTCGGTAGCTATGCGCGCCAAATATTGAAAAACGCCAGGATAAAACTCCAGTTTTTCAAGACTGTCGAGCTGATAATCAATCGGTGGTTCAATAACAAGTGTTCCGTCGCGGTCTATGAAGAGTACTTTTTTCATTTGCTCAGATTTTTAAGTTCGTTGATTAATTGGTTGTTTTCTTGGGGTGTCCCAATGGTGATGCGCACACAGTTTTTGATGACAGAGTCCCTGTTTCGGATAATGATGTTTTTAGTCACCAGCTTGTTGTAAACTGAAGTGGCATCTTTGAGTTCCACTAAAAGAAAATTGGCATCTGAAGGATAAATTTTAATGACTTGTTCCAGTTTCAAAAGGGCTTTTAAAACCCTTTCTCGTTCCTGAAGAATTGTATTAATAGTGTCCTTTTTGATATTCTTATTTTCAAGGGCCTTCAAGGCTGCATTTTGATTGAGTGCACTCACATTGTAGGGTGGTTTTACTTTATTCATTAGCTGGATAATAGCTTCACCGGCGTAAGCCACCCCCAGTCTTGCTGCTGCTAAACCATAGGCCTTACTGAAGGTTTGTGAAACTATAAGATTAGGGTATGTGGTTACTTTTTCAAGCAACGAAGGTCTTTCGGAAAAGTCAATATAAGCCTCGTCAACCACTACGATAGCATTGCATTTTTGAAGTAACTCTTCAATGGCATTGATGCTATTTCCTGTGGGGTTGTTTGGTGAACACACAAAGACTATTTTGATGTTTTGATTCTGATTTATTTGCTGAAAGCATCTTACAATATCTATTTGAAAATCAGCGGTTAAAGGAACGGTAATTACTTCTACATTGTTAATACCGGCAGACACTTCATACATTCCATAGGTGGGTGGAAAAGTGAGCACTTTATCTCTTCCCGGTTCACAAAAAATACGAAATACCAGGTCAATGATTTCATCGCTACCGTTTCCAATAAAAATGTTGTTTGAAGGAATGTTTTTAAGCTGACTCAGTCTTTCTTTTAACTTTTTCTGATACGGATCTGGATAACGATTGAAATCGCCAAATGGGTTCTCATTGGCATCCAAAAAAATACCTTCTGCACCACTATACTCGTCACGTGCGCTGGAATACCGTTTCAACTTTTGAATGTTTTCTCTAACTAAATTCTCTATACTAAACATTATCTAAAGTTTTAAGCCGAATTGAAACAGCATTTTTGTGTGCTTGCAGTTGTTCTGCTTCGGCCATGAGTTCAATGGCGGGTCCCATGTTTTTAATCCCTGCAGAAGTGAGTTCCTGAAAAGTGATTTTCTTAACAAAACTATCTAATGAAACACCGCTGTAATTGCGTGCATAACCGTTTGTGGGTAGGGTATGATTTGTACCGCTGGCATAATCGCCGGCACTTTCACAGCTGTAATTCCCAAGGAAAACGGAGCCTGCATTTGTTATTTTGGGGATGACTTCGTTAAAGTTTTCAATGGCTAAAATCAAGTGTTCTGGAGCATATTGGTTGCTAAAATCAATACATTCTTCAACAGTTTTAAGAAGAATAGCCTTACTGCTAATCAAGGCTTGTGAAGCCATTTGCTTTCGCGGAAGCGTTTCTATTTGTATGGAAATTTCTTTAAGAACGGCATCGATCATTTGTACATTATCAGAAAGTAAAATCACCTGGCTATCGGTTCCATGTTCTGCCTGAGAAAGCAAATCGGCTGCAACAAAAGATGGCACAGCACTTTTATCTGCAATGATCAGTACTTCACTGGGTCCGGCGGGCATGTCAATGGCGACTCCATAGTTTTGAGCTTGTTGTTTAGCAGCAGTAACATATTGGTTGCCCGGGCCAAAGATTTTATCAACAGCCGGAATACTCTCTGTGCCAAATGTCATAGCGGCAACCGCTTGAATACCACCCACTTTAAAGAGTTTTGTAATCCCTATGAGTTGAGCGGTGTATACGATCGTCGGATTGATATTTCCGTTCTTATCAGGTGGAGTACATAAAACAATTTCGGGACATCCGGCAATTTTTGCGGGAATACCAAGCATCAGAACTGTTGAAAATAAAGGTGCCGTTCCACCGGGAATATAGATTCCCACACGGTCTATGGGTCTGCTTTCGCGCCAGCAAAACACACCTGCAGTTGTTTCTGTTTTTTGTATTTGTTCTATCTGTGTCCTGTGAAATTTTTCAATATTTGCTGCAGCAAGCTGGATGGCTTGTTTTAAATCTTTAGGGACTATCTCTAGACTTTTTTTAATCTGGTCTTCAGACACTTGAAGTTTTTCTAGCTCTACACCATCAAACAAGTTTGTATATGCTTTCACACTTCCATCGCCATTATTTTTAATCGCCTGAAACACCTTTTGAACTGTATCTGAAATCGATGTAAAATCAATCAAAGGTCTTTTTGATAGCTCGGTCCAGGTTTCAGGGTTGGGAAATTGTATTGTTTTCATTTTTATAATTGTATTAAAGAACCATTTTTTCAATTGGGACAACAAGAATTCCTTCTGCACCGTGGGCTTTTAACTGGTCTATGACATCCCAGAATTCATCTTCTTTTACCCCTGAATGTAAACGGCACCATTCCTTATTAGCCAGAGGTAATATGGTGGGTGATTTCATACCAGGAATTAATTTTGTGATTTGATCGAGGGCTTTGACTGGGCAATTGAGAAGAATGTATTTGTTGTCATTTCCATTTTTAACAGCATTGATTCTAAAAAGAAGTCTGTCAAGTATTTCTTGTTTTTGGCTAGTTAATTTGGTGTTTGAAATAAGTACCGCTTCACTTTTTGTAACCACTTCCACTTCTTTGAGTCCATTCATTAAAAGGGTACTTCCCGTGCTTACGATGTCAAAAACTGCATCTGCGAGTCCAATTCCAGTAGCAATTTCTACACTGCCTCCAATTTCTTCAATTTCAACAGTAATTTTTTTAGCGTCAAAATACTTTTGAAGGATGTTGGGATAGGAAGTGGCTATGCGCTTTCCAGAAAAATTGGAACTATCTGTATAGTTTTCATCTTTGGGAATGGCGAGAGATAATTTACAGTTTGCAAAACCCAGTTTTGAAACGACGGTTACGATTTTGTCTTTTTCCCAGACTTCATTTTCACCAAGAATTCCAATATCTGCAACACCTTGTTCCACATATTGTGGGATGTCGTCGTCACGCAAAAAAAGTATTTCAATAGGAAAATTTGACGATTCGGCTTTCAGTTTGCGTTCGCCGTTTGAAATCTTGATTCCACACTCCTGAATGAGTTTGATGGATTTTTCGCTTAAGCGACCACTTTTTTGTATGGCAATTTTTAGTTTACTCATTTTATTTTTTTGTTGTGTCTGAGTAAAACCAAAGGGAAGTCATAAAAAAACCCGTCAGAGATACTCAGACGGGTTTTAAATTTTATGTAAAATCACTACATAGAATCATCAGCGCGCCTGAAGCCCGATATGATGATGGTGATGTAAAGTGATTAATTTCATTTTTAAAAGTTTGATTATGCAAATATATTTTAATTTTTTATATAAAAAATTGTTTTACAAAATATTTAAGAAATTAAACAAAAAGGCATTGATAATGAGGTTAGGAAATTTTGCAGAATTTTCCTCGATTTATTACCCCAACCCTAAAGGGCGAAATCGAGGAAAATTAGATTTCTGCTTTTACGGGACTTAGCAAAGCTGCTTTTAGTCTTTTTATACAATTATACTATTTAATCTGTAAACAAAAATGGTTAATAACTAAAACCATAATTCTTTTGAGCCCTAGTAAAAAATGGTATTTTTAAAATTCTAAAATTTAGGGATACACCAAATTTTAATAAACTATTATTCAACGCATTACAATACAATGATTAATTTATACAACACCCAAATTGAATCGCTTTCTATCCATAAGGTGGGAAACAAAAGCAGAAACGAACCTATCATTTTTTCGCAAAGTCCTTACAAGCTGGATGATGAATTAACCCCTTTAATCAAAGAATTTTTCTTTAAGCCTTTTAGGGACAAAGAGGAAAGTTACTATCAGTTCTCGCACGAGCAGGATTTGGAGTTTCATCCTTTATTCAATTTGGTCTCAAAATTATTTGACAATCCTGACCGGGCGCACGCGTTGAGTTTGGAAATAGCAAAACACCTCTATGAGCAATCACAACATCCTCATATTAAAAGTGGCGAAGTGTATGTGACCTATCTT
>NZ_CAXBAN010000201.1:0-4819 GCF_963973675.1 uncultured Planktosalinus sp.
AACACAAAAGCAATACATGTATTTTAAGTTCATAACAACGAATTAGTGAGTTCCCAAATATACTAAAATTCACCACTATCCAGAAGAGGATAGCCTTCCTTGAATGTTCTTTAAATTCAATTTTAGTATCTTCGTTTACATTTAAACCAAACCTTAAAGTTGCTCCGCCGTGTGTTTTCATATTAGTCAGACAAAAATAGGACGTGAATTGAAGGAGCGCTACCAGGCCCGGATCGTGCTCCCAAAGGAAAACGAAGCAGCCCTCCCTTTTTTCTATCACGCCAATGGCTTTGCACATCCTGAAAGTCTAGTGATTCCTCAGGAAGAATCCTCTGTAATAACCACTGCCCATTGGGGTATAGCCCCTGCCGATGTTCTTGAAGAAAAGTTAGCGGACTGACCCGTCCTGAAATAACTATACAACTAAACTTGGTAATCCTAAATGGGCTGTTGTTGCTTTACCCTACCTTTATCCTACCTTGACTCTGCTATACATGCAGCCTTTTTGTTGCCTTTGCCTCGAGTAAACTTCGCCTTAGCGTTGCCTTTGCCCCCTTTGAACTATACATTAAGGCCGGATGAACCATACAGTAGGTTTGCATGAAGATAGCTGTACCTTTGCATGAGTGTGGCCCCCCGACAACGGATGGGTGGCATCTGAGAAAGCACGCACTACTGCTTGGAAACCCCTTTAGGGGAGGTTGAAAAGAAGAGGTTTGTGGGAGACATACAACTTAAAACAAAGTAAAATAAAAAAGCCCTTCACAAAAGTAAAGGGCCTTTTGAGCAACAAGTGTTCCCTCTTAAACGGCTTCCAAGATGCTTAATGCATTAAAGGAACCTCCTTTTAACGGGTATTGTTGGTTGCTTATGATCTGTGAAAATTCAATAAGCAAAAAATACAATGCCACACCTGTTCCTGCCGGAACGCTTGCGGGAGTTAAGGTAACGTTGGTTTCTGTCATATCAATAGGCAGATTCTCCACGTTACTTTTAGACAACTCATACTCTCCCGTCTCAAAATCAAACTTCATAAACGCTGCCGATAAGCTTACATGAGAAGCAAATGTTGGCGCTAAGAGATGATTTTTAGGAATGAAGTTAGGGATTGTAACTTCACCTGTTAAGGGGTCGAGTGACTTCGACGTTTGTAGAATTAGAGAAAGGCTGGACTTTTTATTAAACTCAAAACCTTTCAATAATTCGATAGCTTCAGGCTGCGCTATACCAATACTCACTTTACGTTCTCCACGGGGAGACGTTGTATCGTAGTTTTTGATTTTAGCCAAAACTCCTGTTAGTCTGCTGGACATGTGTTTGTCTCTAGCATACTTAACGAGTTCAGAAGCAGCTCTGCGCAATAGTTTTCCTGTATTTGCACAGTGTGCAAATTCGGTCATGTTTTCTCGCGTGCGCTCGAAAACGGGGTCGTTAAGGATTCTGTCTTTGCTCACTCCGCCCTTTAAGCGAACTCGGAATCCTTCTTGTGTTCTTAAAAATGTCAAGTCATCAATAGTGCCTTGAATTTTTAAAGGACCTTTTTGTTTAGCCATAAAAAATGGTTTTAAAATTAATAATGAAACAAACGTATAAATTATTTTAATCATCTGAAAACGAGATTCTTACAAAGGTATTTCTATGTCAAAAAAAGACCAACAAATGTAGTTTTAGGGTACTATATGTTCTTTGTGGTCGGTTTATGAATTTGGTTGTACATTATTTCCAAAAACGACCTATTATTTCCATTTTTAGCTCCTGATTTTTAATACAGATTCATTCAAAACCCTTTCAATTGAACTTACATTGAACTAGTATTGGAGTAGTATTGAAGGAGTATTGGAGTACTATTGAAGGAGTATTGGAGTTGACCCGCCCTGAAATAGCTATACACAGTAACAGAGAATATGGTTAAACAAGAAGAGGATGTTTATGCTTAAAAACATTTAAATACTATTTAATAAACAAAGACAGGTATCTTTAGTTTTGATGTTAACAATTAATGTACAAAACACAAATCTTTGATTCTCTTATTGTTGAAAACTTTGTTGATATCTATTCACAGACTTACTGTTCAAAAAGAGTTATTTATCTTAAAATTGTATAAGCCAATATATTAAATATGAAAACCATTACTTATGAAGAAAATCATCAGAACTTGTATTGATTAAACAGTAAATGGGGATTAGTCTGTTCATTCAATTACTAGTTTAAACAATGTTGATTCAATGTAATTTAAATTAGTAATTTATTAATTATGAAGACATTATGTTTATTTGGGGCAGATGTTGCAAAGATAACCGGTCGTTCAGAGCGTTATGGCAACATGATTTTAAGCCAAATTAGAAAGAAAAACGGAAAACCAAGAGGTCATTGTGTTACCTTGAGAGAAGTATGTGAGCATCTTGATATATGTTATGAGGATGCAGAGCGTGTTTGTTATTGAACCTTGTATTTATAGTACTACGTTCTTTAAAATCTCTTTGATGTATACCCACAAAGCTTATACCTTTATTTATCATTAAGGTCGATATTGCTTTTCCTGAATCTTAACCCTACTTACTCTGACCCCGGCAGCTTTGCCAGGCAGTCATAGTACTTCTTTTGGACTTCTTTTGGAATTAGGACTACAGGACGTAAGATTTATGACTACGTTGCTTGCAGATTGCGGGTTGGCGGGTTTGTGGGGTTTCAAGTTCAAGGTTTAAGGTTTTTTTATTGATTATAGCCTATTGCTTATGGTTTTTTACCGGTGAATTGTTAATCGGGGTTAATACTCCTTTTTGATATCCTTTTCCTATTTGTCACCCCGACGAAGGTGGGGTCGCATCTGAGTAAGTGCGTATTGCCCGGAAGCTCTTTTAGTGGTTTTGAATTGAGGGCTGCTCACTACTCACTTATTTGCTGATGCACGTATTCGCTGATCCTCACTTCGACCAGGTTTTCTTTAAATGGGCAACCTATATCAGGGACGTACAACGTACAACTCACCACTCACCACTTGACCTCCCTCCCCGGGTTGCCCACCACAGTCACCCCATCCGGGATGTCTTTGATGATGACGGCGCCGGCGCCGATGGTGCACCGGTTGCCTATTTTGATGCCGGGAATGACACAGGCCCCGATGCCTATATGGGTGCCCTCGTCCACTGTCACATCTCCTGCCAATGCAGCATTGGGGGAAATATGAACAAAGTCGTTTAGTATGCAGTCGTGTTCGATGATGGCTCCGGTATTGATGATGCAATGACTACCAATTCTAGTATCTGCATGAATCACCACTCCTGGCATTACAACAGTGCCCTCTCCTATTCCTGCACTTTGAGAGACAATAGCCTTTGGGTGAATTAAAGGCGGAGCTACTTTTACATTTAAAGTTTGTGTCAGTTTTTGACGGATGTTGTTGTTGCCAATAGCAAAAACCACCGGAAACTCTCGCAATTTAATTTCGTTGGGCTTATGTGTTACTTTGTGGGTTAATAAGTTTGTAATGTTCTCATTATCATCAAACACATAAGCAATGGTATAGCCTAAAGCTTGAGCGATTTCTAAAATGACTTTTCCATGCCCACTTGCACCATAAATACTGAATGCTTTCATAAATTTCCTTTAAACCGTTCTGTGGTGGCTTGTCCTTCGGTATTGATGCCTTCAGAAACAAACACCTTTTTCAACGTTAAAAATAAGATTTTTAGGTCTAACAAAAAATTTTGATTTTCTACATACCACACATCCAATGCAAATTTCTGTTCCCAACTGATGGCATTTCTACCATTGACCTGTGCCCAACCGGTGATACCGGGTTTCACATGATGGCGTTTTTTTTGTTCTTCGTTGTACAACGGTAAATACTCCGGTAACAACGGCCGCGGACCTACCAAACTCATTTCGCCTTTGAGTACGTTGATTAACTGCGGGATTTCATCTAAGGAGGTTTTGCGCACCAACTTGCCTACTGCCGTTAAACGCTCGGCATCGGGTAGTAAGTTGCCTTGGGTATTTTTTTTATCGCTCATGGTTTTGAACTTGATGATGCTAAAGATGCGCTCGCCTTTGCCGGGGCGGCGTTGGAAAAAGAAGGGTTGGCCGTGGTTGGCGAGGGCTAGGGCGATGGTTACAATCAAAAACACCGGGCTGAGCAGCACTAAACCGGTTAGGGCTGCCAGGAAATCGAAGGTGGGTTTGGTGATTGACGTGTACATGCTGGGGTTAAAGGTAAGGCATTTTGATAAAATTGAGGGACTGGGTGAGATTGCTTCGCTGCGCTCGCAATAACCCCAGTTTGATGAACCATTTTGCTTGCTCGATGGGATTGCTTCGCAGTTGTTGCCTTTGGCAACACTGCTCGCAATGACCGTTAATTCAATACTAATTGTGTTTGCCCCCGCCCCTAACGCCAAACGCCAATGAAAAACGTCATTGCGAGCATCCGCCGGAGGCGGCTGCGAAGCAATCCCATCAAGCAGTTATTATCGCTCATTAGCCTCTGAACCAAGCCTCCTATACTCCTCCAGCAATGCCTCCCACACCACTCTTTGCTCATAGCGGTTGCAGATCATGGGGCGGGCGTTTTGTTTGAGTTCATTATACCGTAAAGTAGTTTGTCATACTTATTTACCGCTACATCCAAAGCATAGGATTTTTTAGCTAGTTGTAACGCATTTTCTTGCTGTTGTAGTTGCAATGCTTTGTCTTGAGTGTAAACTACAAAATCTTTAACGGATTTGTCTGTGAGTTTTTCCGGCATTACATAACCCACATTTTCCTTTTCAATGGTGACTTTTTGCCAACCGGGGTGATTGATGAGTACTGGTTTTCCGGC
>NZ_CAXBAN010000202.1:0-4816 GCF_963973675.1 uncultured Planktosalinus sp.
ACTGTTTAAGCCAGTTGTAAGAAATTTTCATAGTACTATTCTAAAATAAAAAAATGAGCGGGGCAAAGATAACAAACCCTGTGGGTTTAGTAAAGTTTTAAACCCTCAAAAAAGCGGTAATATTAAAACTCTACAGCGGTTAAAAATTCGATAGTGATTTTATGATTGATTTTTTCTTCTATTTGTTTTTTTATTTCTTCAAGTTTCTCATCAGGCAGGGTTTTGGGAGCAATTATTTTTAATGAAACAGTGGGAATTTCTCCATAGCGTACTCTGACATCCCTAAGGGTTATTTCATTAAATTGAGTCCCTTCAAGAGCCCGAGTGATTTCAGCTTCCTGTTTAATTCTATAAAAAGAAAACGTGAGCGGCACACAAACTGCCAATACAATTAAAAGCGAGTATATAAGTCCTTTTTTAGCGGTTTTGAAAGGTGCAAACCCTAGCAAAAGAAAAGTGAGTCCGCCAAACATTATAATTCCGGCCAAGTTTGTTAAATACAGTAAAAACGCTCCTGAAAAAACACTCCAATCCATCCATCCTATACCTATACCGGCTACAACCAGTGGTGGTACAAGAGCGACTGCAATTGCAACGCCTGCAAGACTTTTAGCAATGCCTTCTTTGGCGTGAGCAAAAGCGGCGGCAATTCCGGAAGCAACTGCTATACCAAGGTCTAATAAAGTTGGGGTTAGCCGAGCTGCTATTTCAGCAGTTTCAATTTTTAAAGGAATGATGACACTTACAAAAGCAGCAAAAAAGAGTGAGGCTAGTGTTCCCCAGGTAATAGTTTTAAAACTAGTTTTTAAAAGCACAACATCATACCGGATGAGTCCCATTGAGAAAGAGACAATTGGTGAGATTAGCGGAGCCAATATCATGGCGCCAATTATTACCGGAGCTGAGTCTGCATACAATCCAAAGGCGGTAATTAAGGTTGATAAGATCATCATCACCAAATAGGAGTTGGTGAGTTTAGCATTGTCTTTGAGAACTACAAAAAGTTCTTTGAATTCTTCATAGGTAGCTCTTCGCAGCCAAGGTAGCCTTCTTTTTATTAGCTCATTTTTATTTTCTCCTTTAGGTAAATTTGAAATGAGTAAAGAATTTTTCTGGGGTTGTTCAGTTTTAACTTCTTTAGTTCGCATGGGGTGTGCCATTGTCAGGCACTGAAAATCAACTTTAAAATTGAGTTCATCTGCTTCATACTTTTCACCGTCAATCGTGTAGTCTATTTTGGAAGTGCTTTTTATGACTGCTGTTTGTATTTTCATTAATCCAATAAATGCCGGGCGGTTTTTAGAAACTAAAAAATCAGGCAGTACACTTTTAAAAAAATACCATATTAACTCCCATATAAATTGGGGTGAAAGAATAAGTAAATGCAGTAAACCATCATTGCTTACATTTGTTTTTACAGATTTTTTAGCCAGCAAAGAGCTGTTGGAATGTTCTACGGCAATCAACCCCAGGGCAGAGGTTTCGATAATTTTTTCATCTTCAATAAAAATACTGAAAGGTTTGTGTTTGAGGGCTCTTAATTTTCTAATTTGTTTTAAGAATCGAAATAACTGACCAAAGAACCCTTTTCTTTTTCCTTCATCAATAAGTTCAAAAACTTCACCTACATTGACTGACTGAAATACCAATTTATCATTGCAATACATTAAATCTACCTGATGGGTGGTGTCACTTTCAATGATCTCGCTCAATACATCTTCGATATTTCCGGGAATACCTAATCCAGAAGTTATGTAATTCATTTTAGGATGGGGAAGAATGCCCAGTTGCCATTTTCCTTTTGAGGCTTCAGATAAATATGGTCTTAAACATTCATCATTAAGATAAGTGAGAACAATATCATTTTCAGAAAATTTCAGTTTATTTTTTTCTTCATACAGCACTTTTTCAAATTTGATATTCTTTAAAAGGGGTTCAATATCGCTTTCAACGAATTCGAAATCATCATTCTGATACAGGAGATAGTACATGTACTGTTTTTTGTAAAGTTAGTGGTTTAAGAAATATAATTCCAAATATTTTTATAACGGGTTATTTTTGTAAAGGTGTTTTTAATTTGAATATGTTCCGGAAACTTTAAAGAGGGGTCTTTTTTAAGAACTTCCCAAGCAAAACTACGTGCAATTTTTAATACATCACCATCTTTTACTATATCAGCAATTTTAAGTTGTAAAACGCCACTTTGTTGCGTTCCCATAATGTCTCCCGGCCCTCTGAGTTTTAAGTCCACTTCAGCAATTTCAAAGCCGTCGTTTGTTCTCACCATTGTTTCTAACCTGGTTTTTGCTTCTTTTGAAAGTTTGAAAGAGGTCATCAATATACAATAACTTTGTTCAGCACCTCTGCCTACGCGACCTCTTAACTGATGTAGTTGAGAGAGGCCAAACCGCTCTGCACTTTCGATAATCATAACGCTGGCATTTGGAACATTGACGCCAACTTCAATTACAGTTGTGGCTACCATTATTTGAGTTTCACCTTTTAGAAAGCGCTGCATTTCATATTCTTTATCATTTGCTTTCATTTGTCCGTGTACTATGGAAATTTGATAGTTTGGCATTGGAAATTCTCTCACGATGCTTTCATATCCATCCATTAAGTCTTTGTAGTCCATTTTTTCGCTTTCCTGAATAAGCGGATATACGATGTATATTTGTCTGCCTTTTGCAATTTCATCTCTAATAAATTTAAAGACTTTCAACCGGTTTGAATCATATCGGTGCACGGTTTTTATCTCTTTTCTTCCAGGGGGTAATTCGTCAATAACAGAGATATCAAGATCGCCATATACGCTCATGGCAAGTGTGCGAGGAATTGGGGTAGCAGTCATCACTAAAATGTGGGGGGGCAACTTATTTTTTTTCCACATTTTTGCACGTTGTTTTACTCCAAATCTGTGTTGCTCATCGATGACTGCAAGTCCTAAATTTTTAAATTCCACCTTGTCTTCAATGAGTGCATGGGTCCCGATAAGGATGTTTAAACTTCCATTTTCAAGGTTTTGATGAATCTTTTTTCTTTCTAAAGTTTTAGTTGAACCTGTAAGCAATGAAATACTGATATTAAGACTTTTACACAACTCAAAAATACTATTGTAGTGTTGTACTGACAAAATTTCAGTCGGCGCCATTAAACAGGCTTGGAAACCGTTGTCAAGTGCTATTAACATAGACATGAGCGCAACAATTGTTTTGCCTGAACCTACATCTCCCTGCAAAAGCCGGTTCATTTGAGCATTACTTCCCAAATCGTTTCTGATTTCTTTGATTACCCGTTTTTGAGCATTGGTTAAATCAAAGGGTAAATGTGCATTATAAAACTCGTTGAAAAGGGATCCCACTTTTTCAAAAGGATAGCCTTTAATTTTGTGTTTGTGAATTAAGTTTTTTCGAATTAATTGTAATTGGATATAAAATAACTCTTCAAACTTTAGACGGTATTGTGCTTTTGCCAGAAGCTCCTGACTTTTCGGAAAATGGATGTTAAAAAGAGCATGGTTTTTTGGCAGTAAATTGAGTTGCTCAATGATAGTAGTTGAGAGTGTTTCTGCAAAGGTGTTTTTGGATTCCAAAAACAACTGTTGCATCAATTTGTTGATGGTTCTGTTTGTGATTCCGCTATTGGATAATTTTTCAGTTGAGGGATAAACCGGTTGCATGGCACTTCGTAATCCTTTTTCGTGTTCATTTAAAAGTTCCATTTCAGGATGCGGCATGGAGAAGGTTCCATTGAACCAATTGTTTTTTCCAAAAATCACATACGGTTCATTGATTTTTAAATTCTCTTTTATCCACTTGTGTCCACGGAACCACACCAGTTCCATAGTTCCGGTGCCATCTGTAAATGAGGCAACCAAACGCTTTCCTCTTTTTTGTTCAATGGTTTTGATATGAATTATTTTTCCAATGATTTGAACTTCTGCATTGCTTTGTTTCAATTCATTGATTTTGTAGTACCGGGTTTTATCAATGTATCTGTTGGGAAAAAAATGAAGTAAATCCTGATAGGTATGAATGCCTATTTCTTTCCTGAGTAAATCAGCTCGATTGGGTCCCACTCCTTTTAGGTAATCGATGGGAGTTTGTAGAAAATTTGCATTCATTTTACTAAATTAATTCTTTCGTAAGGAACCTAAAAGAGAAAATTCAATTAAAGTTTTTAATTCGATTAAAAAAAACAGTTATTTTGTTTTATGGTTTACTTTAACTTTTTCACTTTTCGGATTTTAGTTGTATTCATTGTTTTCGTAAACATTGAGTTGAGTAGGGCACAACAGTTGGAAGTTGTTGATTTTTTACAAATTACCGGTGACATTGAGCTTTTACCTACAGAGAAAAAAATAGTTGTCACTGCACAGTATCAATTTCACATCTTAAAAAAAACCGATTCAGTATTTCTCGACGCAAAAAATATTCAATTAAGGGGTGCCTCGAATTCCAAATCACCAATAGAAATAAAGCAAACGACCGATAAAATATGGTTCATCAATTCTTTTAAAGGGGGAAGAACTTATTCAATTTCGATTCAATATGAGGCACAGCCCCAACAGACCCTGTATTTTTTTGAAGACCAAATTTGGACGCAGGGCCAGGGAAAAGAAACCTCACATTGGCTGCCTTCAATTGATGATGTGAATGATAAAATTGTATTTAATCTGAATGTGACGGCGCCTAAAAAATATACCGTTTTGGCCAATGGTGTATGTATTCAGATTGAAGAAAAAAATCAAGGGGCACAAGGAGGTACGAAGGTATGGAGTTACAAAATGTCACAACCGATGAGTAGTTATTTGCTC
>NZ_CAXBAN010000203.1:0-4780 GCF_963973675.1 uncultured Planktosalinus sp.
CCTGATGCGCTAGGACAGATACGATTAAGAGTACAATTAGCTTTTTCATTTTGTTTATTTATTTTAGTGTTATTTATTGAAAACCTACACTTTAAAGGGTTTTCAATGGTTATATTTAATCGGTTTCATTATTGAGCTGTTGCTTGAGGGCTTCAAGTGTAGGTACCAATACCTGTCTAGCTTTACTGCCTTCAAAGGGTCCCACAATGCCTGCAGCTTCTAACTGATCAATGATTCTTCCTGCACGGTTGTAGCCCAATTTTAGTTTTCGCTGCAATAGTGATGCTGAACCCTGCTGTGCAGTTACAATTACTTCAGCGGCGTCCCTAAACAAGGCATCCCGGTCGTCTATTCCTATATCAAGATTTGTGCCACCTTCCTCACCGGAGTATTCAGGTAAAATGTGTGCATCAGGATATGCTCTTTGAGAGCCAATATAGTTAGTAATTTGTTCTACCTCAGGGGTATCGACAAATGCACATTGCAGACGAATTAAATTATTGCCTTGAGTGAAAAGCATATCACCTCTTCCAATAAGCTGGTCTGCTCCTGAGCTGTCAAGGATGGTTCTTGAGTCAATTTTTGAGGTTACCCTAAATGCGATTCTGGCAGGAAAGTTTGCTTTTATGATACCTGTAATTACATTTACCGAAGGTCTTTGAGTGGCAATTATCAAATGAATACCTATAGCACGAGCCAATTGTGCAAGCCGGGCAATGGGTGTCTCGACTTCTTTTCCAGCGGTCATTATTAAATCAGCAAATTCGTCTACTACAAGTACTATGTAGGGCAGGAACTTGTGTCCGTCATTGGGGTTGAGTTTTCGGGCTTTGAATTTTACATTGTATTCAGCAATGTTTCTCACCATAGCATCTTTGAGCAAATCATAGCGCTGATCCATTTCAATGCAAAGTGAATTGAGTGTGTTGATTACTTTACTGTTATCAGTAATTATTGCTTCTTCAGTATCGGGTAGTTTAGCAAGATAGTGCCGTTCAATTTTATTGAAAAGGGTTAATTCAACTTTTTTAGGATCAACCAGTACAAATTTAACTTCTGCAGGATGTTTTTTATACAATAGTGAAGTGAGAATTGCATTAAGACCGACAGATTTACCTTGTCCTGTAGCACCGGCCATCAACAAGTGAGGCATTTTTGCAAGATCAACCACAAAGGTTTCGTTTGAAATGGTTTTTCCCAGTGCGAGTGGAAGTTCCATTTCTGCATTTTGGAATTTTGGGGAAGCAATGACTGAACGCATGGAAACCATTTTAGCATTTTTGTTGGGGACTTCAATACCTATGGTTCCTTTTCCGGGTATGGGTGCAATAATTCTTATTCCTAATGCTGACAGTGAAAGAGCGATGTCGTCTTCCAGATTTTTTATTTTTGAAATCCGGATTCCTGCTTCCGGAATGATTTCATACAGGGTGACTGTGGGCCCTACAGTGGCTTTGATTTGATCGATTTCAATTTTATAGTTTTTCAGGGTTTCAACAATGGTATTTTTATTGCTTTCCAGTTCTTCCTGATCGATGGTGATTCCTGTATTGGTGTTGTATTCCTTTAAAAGTTCCAGGGTTGGGAATTTATAATTGCTCAGTTCCAGTTTTGGATCAAATTCACCAAAATCTTTGACAAGCTTATTACTTAGAACTTCAACCTCTTCTTCTTCATCACTTTGCTCAACTTCAAGTGCTAAATCATCTTCATTTTCAGATTTGATGACAATTTTTTCTTTGGGCATTTCATTTAGATCAGCTACTGATTCTTTATTTTCAGAACCTGAATGCTCAGAAGCTTTATTTATCTCAATTTCAGGGGAAGATGGTATTTCTTCAGCTGTTTTCTTAGCATTCTCAATCTCTTGCTGAAGTTCATTTTTACTGTTTTTAAAGAATGTGATAACTTTATCGGGGGTAATTTTTAAACGAACAATGAGGTAAGTTAAAAATAAAAACACCATTAGCAAAACCGCTCCTGTAAAGCCCAGGTAATCCTGCAGGTAACTGTTTATTTCAAATCCGATGACCCCACCCAGTATCGATGCTTTTCCTTCAAAAAAACCAAAAAAAACTGAAAACCAAACCATCATCAATATTCCCCAAAACCACAAGTTTTTTAGTCCAGCTTTTGTTAGACTTAAAAAAAGGTAGATGCCCGAAATAAAAATAAGTACACTAAAAATAAGTGATGAAATCCCAAACCCTCTGTAAACAAAAAAGTCGCTAACGTTGGCTCCAAATTTATTAAGTAAATTTTGGGCTTGTTCGTCTCGGTTTGTAAATTCTGAAATGGTGCTTTGGTCTGCCTGCCAATTAAAAAAGAATGAAATAAAGGCAATTGTGAGTGCGGTACCTAAAATCATTAAAAAAACACCAAGTACCACTTTTTGTTGTTTACTAAACTGTAAACCCGGAAGACTCCGTTTTTTGGAAGAGGTTTTTTTATCTTTTTTTACAGCCATAGATGATTAGGTGAATTGAAACAAAAGTACAAATTGTAAACGTGAATTTGTTAAAAAAAAGTGTATAAAGTAATTGTTATTTTTGAGGGCTTGTATTGTTATTTAAACCCAAAGTTTGTATTAAAAGACCGATTGAAATAACTAATACACATCCAAATAGGTTTAACCAAAGATAAGGCATCCAATCAAACCACCAGCCCCAAATTACTATAACTTGAGTGATAATGGCAGCGATAAAGACGGCGTTTCCCTTGACGTATTTAATAAAAAATGCAAGTAAAAAGATTCCTAGTACATTTCCATAAAAAATGGAACCAATGATATTGACCAATTGAATCAAATTGTCAAATAAGTTGGCAACGCAGGCAATAGTAATTGCGATTACTCCCCACAACAATGTGAACCATTTTGATGCTTTTAAAAAATGGCTTTCGTCTTTGTTTTGTTTTTTATTTCTTTTGTACAAATCCATTGTGGTGGTGGTTGCCAATGCGTTTAATTCAGAAGCCGTTGATGACATGGCTGCACTCAGGATTACTGCCAGCAGCAAGCCTATCAACCCCCGTGGAAGATTATTTAAAATAAAATGAATAAACACATAGTCCTTATCATTGGTTTCAACAAGGGCATCGGCTTTTGAGATGATTTCTTTTGCTTTGGTTCGAATGATTTTTTCTTCTTCATCGAGTTGTATGATACTTTGCTGATATAATTTTTTTTCTGATGGGTTTTGGTAGTTGGTAAAGTTGTAAAGCGCTTGCTGTCTGGTTTCAAAATTTATTTTTTGCAGTTTTTGCAATTCTTGGTAATCATCAGAAAATTGAGAATTCATCACTGTTTCTGTTGCAACAGGGTTAAAATTGAGCGGGGAGGGGTTGAACTGATAAAACACAAAAACCATAACACCTACCAACAGTATAAAAAACTGCATAGGTACTTTTAGAATGCCGTTCATAATAAGTCCCATTTGACTTTGCTTTACTGATTTTCCGGAGAGGTATCGTTGCACCTGGCTTTGGTCTGTTCCAAAATAAGAGAGTGCTAAAAAAGTTCCGCCAATAATTCCGCTCCAGAAGGTATAGCGGTTGTCCAGATTGAAGGAAAAATCAATAATCTCCATTTTGCCACCGGCACCGGCAATTTCAAGTGCATTTGAAAAGTTTATGTTTTCAGGTAAGTAACTAAGAATGATAAAAAAAGCTGCAAACATTCCGGCGAAAATCACTGCCATTTGTTGTTTTTGAGTAACACTTACAGCTTTGGTTCCTCCGGAGACGGTATAAATAATAACCAGTACCCCAATAATAATATTCAGATAAATTAAGTTCCATCCTAAGACTGCTGACAGAATAATTGCCGGCGCAAAGATGGTTATTCCAGCTGCCAGACCACGCTGGGTTAAAAAAAGCATTGCTGTTAATGAGCGAGTTTTTAAGTCAAAGCGGTTTTCAAGAAACTCATAAGCAGTGTAAACTTTTAAGCGATGGTAGATGGGTATGAAAACCATACAAATGACAATCATAGCGATGGGTAAGCCAAAATAAAACTGAACAAAACCCATGCCGTCATGAAATGCTTGTCCGGGTGTAGACAAAAAGGTAATTGCACTTGCCTGAGTAGCCATCACCGATAGTCCAATGGTCCACCAGTTTGAAGTGTTACCTCCTTTGAGAAAGTCCTGAACATTTTTGCTTCCGCGTGTTTTCCAGACCCCATAACTAACGATGAATACCAACGTACCGATAAGAACAATCCAGTCAACTGCTTGCATATTAATTAAAGCTAATCATTATAAGGTAAAACAATACTATAAACAGGGCATTTGCGAGCAAAACGATGGTGTATGCTTTTTTCCAGATGTATTTTTCAGGATGCTTATTCATTTTCTAAAGATAATAAATTTGCAAACAAGCGGTAGGCACCTGAAACTCCGGCGGGCAATTGTCTGAAGAAACTCAGTCCTGTATAGACTATGTTTCCTTTCCCGTATTTTCCAATCAAGAGTGATCCTTTAAGAGGTTTTTCTCCCGGATCATTCATTTTAAAAATGGGTGTAAACTCTGAAGCCCATTCTTCAGCAAAATACAAGCCGCGTTCCTGTACCCAATCTTCAAAATCAGTGACTGAAAGCTTGTTGGGAGTATTCAATACTGAATGAGAAGGTTCAATAAAATCTACTTTTGCATTTTCATCAGTAACACGTCCTCTAGCCAATTGAATTTTAAAAGGGGCTAAACCATCAGTTACTAAACCTCGTGAAACATTGGGTACATCGCAGGTGCAGGAGACGAAATACCTTCAGCATTAAGACAA
>NZ_CAXBAN010000204.1:0-4748 GCF_963973675.1 uncultured Planktosalinus sp.
CGGTCAAGTATAAGAGCAGTAGCGGATTTCAAGGCGATTACCTGTCCGCCACCACAAAAGTTTATTAAATGCCAACACTTTCGATTTACCACTGTACCCGCTATTGCTCTTATACAATGTTAGGCACTGGCTTTTTTATTCAAGTCATTGTCAGTAAGAATATTAGTCCGATTATTATCCTGTAATATCCAAAGTGTTTAAATCCGTAATTTTCGACAATTCTCAAGAATATTTTCACGGCAAACCAAGCACTCACAAATGCAAATAACAATCCGATTGAGAGCAATGTGATTTCGTGTGTGTCAAAGTCCACAGGTGTTTTCAGTAAGTCGTATCCTGTTGCAGCGAACATTGTCGGGATAGCCAATAAGAATGAAAATTCTGTTGCCTGCTTTTTGTCCAACTTGTTAAAAACTCCGCCAATAATTGTTGCTGCGGCTCTTGATGTTCCTGGTATCATTGACAGGCATTGCATAAGTCCAATGAAGAATGCATTTTTAATGGGTATGCTTTCAAGTGTTTCAACTTCAGTTTGTTTGTTGACCACTCTTTTGTCAATCCAAATCAGTATAATACCGCCTAAAATCAGAGAAATGGAAACAACCACCGGATTAAACAAATAGGCTTTGATAAAATCATAAGCTAAAAAGCCGATTACCGCAGTTGGAATAAAGGCAACCAAAAGTTTGGTGTAAATTTCAATTCCTTGCAAAAAACGCTTAATGTACATCAATGCAATGGCAAATATCGCTCCTAATTGTATGAAAATCTCAAATGTTTTCACAAATTCATCTTCGTGAATTTTCATTACTGAAGATGCCAAAATCATATGTCCTGTTGATGAAACGGGTAAAAATTCTGTCAATCCTTCTATAATGGCAAGTACTATTGTTTGAATTAATTCCATACTCCTTTATGCTATTAGTTGCTTGGTAATGAAAATCCCGAAAAAAGTGGCAGCTAGTCCAAGTAACACACTCGATGAACAATAAATAATAGCATTAAAGTACTCCTTTGTTTTTATCAATTCTATTGTCTCAAATGAGAAGGTGGAAAACGTAGTAAAACTCCCTATAACACCTGTAATGATAAATAATTCCCATTTTTTTGAAATATCAAAGTTGGTAATGATTCCAACGAGTAATCCTATAAAAAGACAGCCCAAAATATTTACTATCATTGTCCCAAGTGGAATACCTACTATGGTCTTTCCTTGAAAAAGCAACGTCATTAAGTAGCGTAAAACTCCACCTATGAAACTACCTATTCCTATCGCTAATATTATCTTCATTTACTGTTTCTTTAGCTTGTGCCTAACATTAGTATATAAGTCATGTTTTGGGGATTTATTGTTGATATATTGCATTTGTGCAACATGGGCCACCCCCATTATTTCTTTCCGAAAGTAGCACTTTCCATAATAACATCCAAAGGACTTTTCAATGTTTTACTGTTAATACTCAAAACCCGCGTGTAAACCTCAGTCGTTTTGGTACTGCTGTGACCCAAAGCCGTCTGTATATACCTGATGTTTACCCCTCGCTGCATCAAATGGGTCGCAAAACTATGACGCAACGTGTGGGGCGTGCTCCACGGGTTAGACCCCGTTTTCTTTACAGCCCTCCGGTAAATCTGCTGTATGCTCGTTGCAGAATACTGCCCGCCGTCCTGCCCCTCAAACAACCAGTAAGAAGGCTTATGAACCTTGTAATACCTGCGCAATAAATCAAGCAACAACCGACTCAAAACCGTATGACGGTCCTTCTTGCCCTTAGAATCCTTTACAAACAAAAACCCATCATCAGACCGCACATCCTTTACCCGCAACCTGATCACCTCACCAATGCGCAAACCGGCACTGTAAATAGTATGCAAAATAGCCTTGTGCTTGATGTTGTCAGGAGCATTGATAATCGCAAGCACTTCCTCCTCACTTAGTGTGTTAGGCAAATCCCTGCTGCGCTTGGGGCGCGTGATGGTGTAATACTCCCGCGGCTGCCCAAGTGTATGCTCATAATAACTCTTGATGGCATTGATCATCATATTTTGCTTCTGCTCACTTATTTTGTACTTCTGTACCAACTCAAAAACAAAGCCCTCAATCTGCTCCTTCGTTAATGCATTGAAATCACTGTTTTTAAAATAAACAAGAAACTGCGCCAAGTTAGACTGATACGACCTAATGGTAGAATCACTGTAACTCTTCAACTTCATCTTTTGAAAATGCCTGTCCAACTCCTGCTGAATGGCCTCAGTGATAACAACCTCAGGCATTTCTGGCGGGCTATGCTCACAAACCTCCTTTAACTTTTTACCAAACAAAGACCTAACCTGTTCCTTATGAACAGCCGTGTTGGGCAAACTCCACAAATACTGCGAGGGGTGATAAAACGAGCCGTTCAACTGTTTAAAAGCCAAACGCTCATCCTCCATAAGATACGGAATCTTAAACTTAATGCGGCCCGCATTTTTTCTGGGCAAATACATTAAAATGACCATGGCTTCCATAATAAAATAAATTTAGAGAAAAAGACGTAGATCAAAACTAACTAAAAAAAATACCCTAAACCGCTAACAAACAACTATAAATGATTATAACCGTTTCAAACGAATAGCTTATATTTGAAGCCACAAAAGACATCAAGTGAAAAAAACTTGTAAAATATGTAAAAAAATACTCCGCGGAAGAACTGATAAATTATTCTGCTCCGTCGGCTGCAAAAACTACTACCACACACAACTGCGAAAAGCCTCCAACCGCGCCGCTCAACAAATCGACGAATACCTTAAACGCAACCACGGCATCCTGCTCGAGCTGATCGGAAAAAACAAAACCCAAATCAAAATTTATAGAACACGCCTGGAACAAAAAAAGTTCCGCTTTAAATACCACACCCACTTCCACATAAACAGCAAAGGAAAAATGTTTCACTACGTCTATGATATCGCCTGGATGGAATTTTCTGATGATGAAATACTCATCGTCAAAAAAAGCTAACACCACCCACACCCTTGCTATCAACTTGCATGGCTTAAAATTACATCACACACCCCTAAATGCCCCTATGCCAAAATCTATAAAATAAAACTCCCCAAATACACACTGGCAGAAGCCCGTTTTCCGGGTTGTGAAAAAGCGGCCCACACATGGGTCTCCACGCCTTCCCAGCTTTTATTCAAGGTGATGGTCACGGCTTGATCGCTGCGCCTGGCTACTTCGGTTTGGTAAAAAATGGCCCTGGCTTCGGGGGCACAGAGCACCACCAGCAAACCATCATCAGGATAGGCCAGTGCCTGGTCGCTGTTGTCCTGCCATTGCAATTCAACTAAATAAGTGCCATCCACATGCGCAGAAATTAAATCCGGCGGACGTAAATCGCCCAAACTCATCAGGGCTTTAGGAAAGTTGATGTGGTAACGCTCTTCTTCATAATAGACCGCCTCGTTTAAATAATACGATTTCGCCCAGTGAAAAGCCGGTAATACCGTGCCCGGAGGAAACATATTTTCTTTAAGCAGCCTCTTCAACGGACTCAAAAAAGCCATCACCACGGGCAGTTTATTCTGCTGCAACTTTTGCAGTGCTGATGACTTTCTTTTTTTTCCAACCGACTCCGGTTTGGTCCTTACCAGATCTCCATAGATGCTCTTATAAAACACAAGCCCCCCAACCATCCCTGATAATTTGACAACTTGACTTCTTACTCTTGCCATCCCTTTATAGTTGATTAAACTGTTTACTGATACATAAAAGCCTCTTATCCGAGACTTTACCATTCAAATTTAAACAATTATTACTATTAGTTCCAAGAATAATAGGAGTCATACTGTAGTTTTTTACGAAGTTTATTCGATGTTTCTTCGTAGTTTATCCGTAAATACAGTACCTTTTACGGTAAAACATCGAAGAAACTACGGTTTATTTTCGTATAAAAGTAGAAGCAAACTACAAGAAAACCCCAAGCAGTCAGTTTTCCTGATGAAGATTTGAATTACCGGCTCCTGAGTTTGTGATAATAAAAAGCCGGCAGCAGCAGCAAGACGAATAGGGGCTGAATCAAGAAACGGCGTACATAAAACAGCAGGTTGTAATTGCTGTGAGGAGCAGCATGGGCAACCAGCCAGGTCATCCAGGAGAACAAGACCACAAAAGCAAGAAGGTAGAGTACCGCTGAAAACTTTACAATGCCTTTGTCTTTAAATGCCACATATAAAATTGCCAGCGAAATCAAGGTATTGATCCCAAACCTGAAGGCGGTGTGCAGCATGAGGTTCCCAATTTCGACATCGGGCACTTTGTTGTGGAGATAGTCTTGCTTAAAAAAAGAGAGCAGTGGGTCATAAAACAAGTCGGCTTCAAACAGGCGCACCAGCACCAGGAGTGCGAATAAAAAAAGCAGAACAAGTAGTTTAAACGGTTTTTTCATCCTCTACTAGTTTTTCAGGAATCCTTCTCACCCATAGCACCCATAGCAAAAACACCATCCCGTAAATAATGGCCGGGAACAACACGCCGTGTAAAAATTCCTCATACTGCGGGTATTCATAGAGTGCAATGGCCAACAGCACAATGCGGAATAGATTGGCACAATAAATCAAAACCGCACCCACCAGTATGTAAAGCAGTGTGGGTTTCCAGCGTTGATGAAAGGCGACAATAAAAGCAGCAAACAGCGCCATCACACTCAGGGCATTGCAGCCTTCCACAATGCGAGCAAGGTATTGGTCATTGATCAATAACTTCATCG
>NZ_CAXBAN010000205.1:0-4727 GCF_963973675.1 uncultured Planktosalinus sp.
AAATATGCACAAAAGTAAAAACATCAATCCAGACCCAAACGATCGTGAATATAGTGAATCGTGGCCTGGTGCACGCACCAATCACTATTGGTTTGACATGAACCGCGACTGGTTGCCCGCACAACTACCAGAAAGCAGGGCGCGGGTAGCGACCTTCCATAAATGGTATCCAAATATTTTGACTGACCACCACGAAATGGGCACTAACAGCACTTTTTTCTTTCAACCGGGTATTCCTGAAAGAACACATCCTTTAACTCCCGCAAAAAATCAAGAACTAACAGGTGATATCGCTGATTTTCATGCCAAAGCTTTGGACCAAATAGGTAGTTTATACTATGCAAAAGAAGATTTTGATGATTATTATTATGGCAAAGGTTCTACCTTTCCGGATATCAATGGCGGTATCGGAATTTTATTTGAACAGGCTTCTTCCAGAGGACATGCCCAGGAAAGTGATAATGGTTTGCTTACTTTTCCTTTCACCATCAGAAATCAGTTTGTAACCGCTCTTTCAACCATCGATGCAGGTGTTGCTTTACGCGAAAACCTACTCAACTACCAACGTCAGTTTTTTCAGGATGCAAGGAATGAATCCAAATCTGGTGCGCTCGTATTTGGCGATGAAAAAGATGCTGCCAAAGCTTTTCATCTTGCAGAAATACTAAAACAACATCAGATAAAAGTTCATGAAATCAAAAACGATTTTAACTTAAACGGAAAAAATTATAAAAAAGGATATAGCTACATCGTACCCAAAAATCAAAAGCACGCAAGATTAATCAACGCTATATTTGAAACACGCACCAGCTTTAAAGACAGTTTGTTTTATGATGTTTCTGCTTGGACATTTCCACTGGCATTCAACTTAGATTACAATGAAAATGTTTCAATGGGTAATGCCGGAAACGAAATTGAAGAAATTGCTTTACGTGAAATCAAAACTGTTGCAGCTTCAGAGTATGCCTATTTAATGGAGTGGCATGAATATTATGCCCCAAAAGCTTTAAATCAACTAGTGCAAAAAGGAATTAGAACCAAAGTTGCACTAAAAACTTTTTCTTTGAATGGAAAGTTTTACGATTATGGTACAATAATGATTCCTGTGCAAAACCAACCTTTAAATAAGACTGAACTAGCTTCTGCAATCAATCAAATTGCAAGGCATTCACATATTGATATTACCCCAGTAAGCACAGGTTTAACACAGGGAATTGACTTAGGGAGTAATAATTTTGAAACGATTACAAAGCCTAAAGTTGCTCTTTTGGTTGGTGATGGTGTTACACCCTATGATGCCGGTGAAATATGGCATCTGTTTGACCAGCGATTTGAAATGCGCTTGACAAAGCTGGATACCCGAAACTTCAACAGAACTGACTTAAGCAGCTATACTCACCTTATACTGCCCAATAGCTGGGGTTCAGCACTCGACAAAGATGCTACTGATAAACTTAAAGATTGGATTCGAGGCGGAGGTGTACTGATTGGTTACAAAAATGCAGCCCGGTGGGCAAATAGTAACGACCTTCTTAAAATCAAATTCAAGTCTACAAGTGATACTGCCAAAGATGTTTCTTTTGAACACCGAAGAGAGTTTTTTGGTGCCAAACGTATTGGTGGTGCAATTTTTGAAACTCAAATTGACCGCTCACACCCCATTGCCTTTGGATATAAAAACAGTGTTTTACCTGTGTTTAAAAATTCCACATTAATGATGGAAGCCGATTCACAAAGTTATAACAATCCTATAGTTTTTACTGAAACGCCTCTGATGAGCGGATATATTCACAAAGAAACCTTGGAAAAATTAGGGGGTTCATCTGTTTTTAAAGCAGCCGGTTTAGGAAGAGGAAAGATATTACTGTTTTCAGAAAACACCAACTTCAGGGCGTTTTGGTTTGGAACTAACAAACTGTTAATGAATGCTATCTTTTTTGGGGAATTTATGTGATTATAAAATCCGTAAACCATTTTTGACTTTGTTTTCAGGTTGCATTAAAATCACATCATTTTCTTGATCTACTGCACCCAAAATCAAGCACTCGCTCATGAAATTGGCAATTTGTTTGGGTGGAAAATTTACGACTGCGACCACTTGTTTGTGAAGTAGTTGTTCGGGGGTGTATCGCTTAGTGAGTTGAGCTGATGTTTTCTTGATTCCGATTTCATTTCCAAAATCCAAAGTGAGTTTATAGGCAGGTTTTTTAGCTTCCGGAAAAAGTTCAACCTGAATCACGGTTCCAACACGCATATCAATTTGAGAAAATTGATTCCAGCTGATTGTATTCATCAATGTGGATTCATTTTAAGCTTTTGAATCATTTCTGAAGAAACAGCACCACGTTGTGCTCCATAACTATCAACCAGCAAGCCCTTGGTGCCATCGGTGGTTTCAATAACATAAAGAATGGAGTTGTCTGCAGGATTTGACTCGCCTTCAAATCGATAGAATTTAATAACGATCAATTCGTCAGGTGCCCATTTCTTTTTTAAAGATCTTGATTCGATGTGATTTTCAAGAAGATTAAAATCTTCCGTATATCCTTTACTTTGAAAATCTTTTATTGCTTCTGATAATGTGTTGTATGAACTATTCACGGTGAATTGGTTTTAAAAGTATTTAAACTGTAAATTCTTCTAAATTTACAATCAAAGCACTGACTTACCAAAGATTTAGCATTTTTTTTAAAATTCAAAACCTTTGAATCAGTAAAAAAATTGTAATTTAGAAAATAAAAAACAATGGCTAGAACTCCTTCTAATATGCTTCCTTTGGGAACTAAATCACCCGATTTTAAATTACTAAATGTTGTTACCAATAAATTTATGACTTCGCACGAGGTCTATGGAAAACATGGGTTGGTTGTTATGTTTATTTGTAACCATTGTCCGTTTGTTAAACATGTAATAGATGAAATAATACGAGTGGCCAACGATTATAGGGTACAAGGGTTCGGTTTTGTTGCAATAAGCAGTAACGATGCTGTTAACTACCCACAAGACAGTCCTGAAGAAATGGCACAACTTGCTGAAAAAGACCATTATCCTTTTCCTTATCTGTATGACGAAACTCAGGAAGTTGCCAAAGCCTATGATGCTGCCTGCACGCCAGATTTTTATGTTTTTGACGATGAGCAAAAGCTGGTTTACAGAGGTCAGCTGGACAACTCAAGACCCGGAAACAGTATACAGGTAACCGGAAGAGACTTACGGGAGGCATTGGACAATCTTTTGAGCAACAGTCCGCAACGGAAAGACCAAAAACCAAGTGTAGGGTGTAATATAAAATGGAAGTAAATCCCTACTACTAAGATTCTATTAAAAAACTCTGTATAGCCAGTTCATAACTCTGTAACCCAAAACCAATAATTACACCTTTAGCAAATGGTGCAATGTGCGAATTATGTCTAAACTCTTCTCTTGCAAAAGTATTGGAGATATGCACTTCAACCACCGGAGTTTCGATAGCCCTTACAGCATCACCGATTCCTACAGAAGTGTGCGTATAAGCTGCTGCGTTAAGTATAATTCCGTCAAATGATGTTGCTGCCTCCTGGATTTTATCAATAAGATTCCCTTCAATATTTGATTGATATAAGTGCAATTCCAATTCACGGTACATAAATTGCATTTTTACAAAAAAATCATCAAAAGAGGCGGCGCCATAAATATCCTTTTCGCGCGTGCCCAACAAATTTAAATTCGGACCGTTAATGATGATAAGTTTCATATATTAGAGTATTTTAAAATGCTATTTCAAATCCTAAATGAACAGCGCTAAAATCATCTAATTCACCTGTCACACTTGAGTAAGAAAGTAAGGTGCTTAATGGCCCAAAACTAAAGCCAATTTTTGGTTTATAATAAAAACCGCTTTCGTCTTCAAAATCTTTATCCAGACGCAATCCATAACCAAGGTCAACTCCCATAAACAGTTCCTTAATTACATAATATCTTGAAGTCACTGCCAGTGGCGCTATTTGAACATCACTCGCTGTACCTCCTCCTATTGCGGGTGGAAGTGTGCTGCCTTTTCCAAAGTAATTGTAAAATCCGGCTGAGGGTCCCATTTGAAGTGATCCGGCAATATTAAATAAAAAACTCAGGTCAGCTCCTAAACCAAATGTGGTTTCAACAAGATTCTCACCCACAGGAAGTGCTATACCTCCCTCTAATTTTACACCTTGTTTTTGCTGAGCCTGTAAACTAAATACAGCAATCAATAGAAAACTTAAAACACTAATTCGTTTTTTCATGGTATTAATTTAGATTTCCGGCTAAAATAAATAAAAAAAGCAAGAACATTGTCCTTGCTTTTTCTAATTCTATTAATTAATCGTTTTAAAATGCATATCCGGCTGAAACCTGGAATACATTGTTCTTACCTCTCCATGAATTGTAGTTATCATCAAAGTCATCTACATCAATTAACCCATTGTTATACCTTAAGCTAAAGAACACACCCATATTAAGTTTATAAGTAGCACCTATGGCAATAGCGGCATCAATAGTTTTATAGAAATCTTTCACATCATTACCATTTTGTTCAGCACCCATTAAAATACCAATTACTGGTCCAAATTCTCCACTTAACCCATTCACCCAGGGCAAATTGTATTTACCCATAATAGGCAAATCAATATAGTCTAGATTAGTGTCATTCCAGTTTGTTCCTTTCATAGAATATAAAAGTTCTGGTTGTAATGAAATATTGCCCATTAATG
>NZ_CAXBAN010000206.1:0-4695 GCF_963973675.1 uncultured Planktosalinus sp.
AACTTTTAGTTTTAATAGCTTAATAACTCCAGCAACTCTTTTTCGAACCGGTTTTTTGACAGGTATTTTTTTTCAAGGTCAGCTGCAAAGGGGATTGGAGTTTCAAGGCTGGCTACACGTTTTACCGGTGCATCGAGTTGTTCAAAGCATTGCTCCATAATTAATGCTGATATATCTGATGCAATGCCACCAAAAAGACTATCTTCCTGAAGTATGATTGCTTTCCCGGTTTTACGAACAGAGGCATAGATGGCATCTGTATCGAGGGGTTGTAATGTTCTTAAGTCAATTAAGTCGGCCGATATATCAGGGTTGTTTTTTAAGGTTTCGAGTGCCCAATGCACTCCTGCACCATAAGTGATGATTGTTATGTCTTCACCCTCCTTAAGAAGTGAAGCTTTTCCCAGTGGTAAAGTATAATAATCTGTTGGCACTTCTTGATAAATACTTCTGTAGAGTGCTTTATGCTCAAAAAACAAGACCGGATTGGGATTGCCAGCAATCCTTTAGCATCATAGGGAAATGCGGGATACACTACCTTTAATCCCGGGGTGTGAGTAAACCAGGCTTCATTGGTCTGGCTGTGAAAAGGACCGGCTCCAACGCCTGCTCCACAAGGCATGCGTACTACTACATCAGCTTTTTCTGCCCATCGGTAATGGCTTTTTGCCAGATAGTTTACAATGGGGTTAAAACCAGAAGAAACAAAATCTGCGAATTGCATTTCGACTATTGCTTTAAAGCCGTTGATTGATAACCCCATAGCAGCAGATACGATTGCAGACTCACAAATAGGAGTGTTTCTTACACGTGCTTTTCCAAAGGCCTCTACAAACCCATCTGTGATTTTAAAGACCCCTCCGTATTCTGCAATATCCTGACCCATAATGACCAGGTTTTCGTGATGCTCCATGGCCTGCTTCAAGCCTTTTGAAATAGCATCTATTAAACGGATGTTTTCTTTTTTAGAATCAGGCTTAATATCTTCATATACAAATGCTTTATACACATCACTTAACTCTTCACTTTCAGAAGAAATAATAGTATCTTCTGCAAATGCAATGTCCAGGTTTTGATCAATTTCCAGTTTAATTTCTGTTTTAAAAGAATGTATTTCTTCTTCGGTCAACAAACCTTTTTCAAGCAAATGGTTTTCATAATTTAAAACCGGATCCTTCAACTCCCAGGATTCCATCAATTCTTTAGGTACATATTTAGTGCCGCTGGCTTCTTCGTGACCCCGCATTCTAAAAGTGATAAATTCCAATAAGACGGGTCGTGGGTTTTCCCGGACACTTTTAGCGATTTCAGAGACTTTAAGGAATACTTCTTCAATATTATTACCGTCAATTTGGTGTGCTTCAATTCCATATCCAATTCCCTTGTCAATCATATGTTTACAACGGAATTGTTCGTGTGTAGGAGTTGACAGTCCATAACCATTGTTT
Organism: uncultured Planktosalinus sp.; assembly: GCF_963973675.1. NCBI lineage: Bacteria > Pseudomonadati > Bacteroidota > Flavobacteriia > Flavobacteriales > Flavobacteriaceae > Planktosalinus > uncultured Planktosalinus sp. The sequence continues at coordinate 1,449 of NZ_CAXBAN010000206.1, forward strand.
TCAATACAAAAAATTACCGGCAAGTCCCAAACAGATGCTACATTGAGTGCCTCGTGAAAGTCACCTTCACTGGTGCCACCTTCGCCTGAAAAGACAGCTGTGATGTGGTTGTTTTTTTTGAGCAGGTTGGCCAGGGCAATACCGTCAGCAACTCCCAGTTGTGGTCCCAGGTGTGAAATCATTCCCACAATTTTATATTCCTGGGTTCCAAAATGAAATGAGCGGTCTCTTCCTTTTGTAAACCCTGAAGCTTTTCCTTGCCATTGAGAAAACAATCTGTTTAAGGGGATGTTTCGACCTGTAAATACACCGAGGTTACGGTGCATTGGCAGGATATATTCTTCTTCGTTCAAAGACGCTGTCACCCCTACAGCAATCGCTTCCTGACCGATGCCACTAAACCACTTGGATATCTTTCCCTGACGCAGTAGAATGAGCATTTTTTCTTCAATGAGACGGGGTTTTAATAGTTTCTTATAAAGATCAATTTTTTGAGACTTACTTAGGGTTGCTGAAGTATATTTTAAAGGCGAGTTTTCTGTAATTGCTGTGTTCATAAAAATGATGAATTAATTGGTAAAAGTAGAAAAAAATGTTGTCCTAATGTTCCGTTAAAAGAAAAATTACTTCCAAAAAGCAGGTTTTAAAACACGTTCTTTTTTGGTATCTTTGTAGGTATATCTAAAAAATAAATCAATGAAAAATATTCCAAGCGTAGATTTAGCTGACTTTATCAGTGGAGATCCTGACAGAAAACAAAAGTTTGTTGACGAAATAGGTCGTGCTTATGAAGAAATTGGGTTTGTCTCTTTGAAAAACCACTTTTTAAACGACCAATTGGTAGGTGATCTTTACAAAGAGGTAAAAGCATTTTTTGCACTTCCACTTGAGACAAAAAAGAACTATGAAATTGAAGGTTTAGGAGGGCAACGTGGTTATGTTTCCTTTGGTAAAGAACACGCAAAAGGCAAAAAGGAAGGAGATTTGAAAGAGTTTTGGCATTTTGGTCAGGAACCTGAAGAGGATGCTAACCTGATTGATGAATATCCTGATAATGTTCAAGTAAATGAGTTGCCGGATTTCAACAAAACAGGAATGGAAGCATACAGAATGCTTGAAAAAACAGGAATATATGTATTGAGAGCATTGGCTATTTATATAGGTTTGGATGAACATTATTTTGATCATTGGGCAAGTAACGGCAACAGTATTTTAAGACCCATCCACTACCCGCCAATTACAGAAGAGCCCAAAGGCGCTGTTAGAGCAGGTGCTCACGGTGACATTAATTTAATTACCTTATTAATGGGAGCCTCAACGGGTGGTTTGCAAGTTTTACGCAAAGATGGTGTTTGGATGGATGCAATCCCCGAAGAAGATGAACTTGTAATCAATGTAGGCGATATGCTGGAACGTCACACAAACAACAAACTACGGTCAACAATCCACCGGGTTGTAAACCCTCCAAAAGAAGAATGGGACAAGCCCCGATATTCCATTCCTTTTTTTATGCACCCGCGTAGCGATATGCCCTTAAACTGTCTTCCTGAATGTATTGATAAGGATCACCCAAAGGCTTATGATGACATCACTGCCGGTGAATTTTTATATGAACGTCTTGTTGATATTGGGTTAATAAAAAAATAATTAATGAAGCTCTTACTTATTATTAACGACGCACCTTATGGCACTGAAAAGGCCTATAATGCACTCAGGATTGCCAATCAAACCAATAAAGATTATCCTGATACTGAAGTGAATATCTTTTTAATGGCAGATGCTGTGAGTTGTGCCATAGCAAACCAGCTAACCCCTAATGGATTCTACAACATAGAACGAATGCTGAAATTCTCATTAAACAAAGGGGCAAATATTAAACTGTGTGGCAGCTGTATGGATGCTCGTGGACTTAAGTTAGATTATATGGTAGAAGGCGCAACACGCAGCACCATGGCTGAGTTAACCCGCCTGATTATTGAAAGCACTCAAGTGCTCACATTTTAAACTATTTATGGATTTAAAAGACCAATTAAAAAAACTATTTCCTGAGCATCAAACAACAGAAGTTGATGATACGGAAAAAACGCAAGAAAAATCACTTTGGTTACAAGATGCCCCCCTCATTTGCAAATATGAAAAACGAAAGGGAAAACCAACGACTATCATTGAAGGCTATACCGGTGCTGATGAGGACTTTAAACTTTTAGCCAAAGAGCTTAAAACCAGTTTGAGTGTTGGCGGAAGTTTTAAAAATGAACAAATCATCATTCAGGGTGATTACCGTGACAAAATTATGCAATTACTCAAGAATAAGGGGTTTAAAGTGAAGCGTGTTGGTGGATAAGCCAACTATTACATTTATTTAACACCTTCAAAACCAATAAAATGAAAATTAAAGAATCAGAATTAATACTCAATCCCAATGGAAGTGTCTACCATCTACATCTTTTACAGGGTCAGGTTGCTGATACAGTAATTACAGTGGGTGATAGTGACCGTGTAGAAGAAATCACCAAACATTTTGAAAGCATTGAACTCACTGTACAAAACAGGGAATTTAAAACCCAAACCGGTTCTTACAAAGGCAATCGAATTACTGTAATTTCAACGGGCATAGGAACTGACAATATCGACATTGTGTTAAATGAATTGGACGCAGTTGTGAATATTGATTTGAACAACAGAACTGTGAATGAACAATTGAAATCACTTGATATTATTAGAATAGGAACTTCGGGGTCAATCAATCAGGAGGTACCGTTGGATTCATTTTTAGTGAGCGAAATGTCCATAGGTTTTGATAGTTTGATGCATTTTTACAAATCTGATGGTGTTGAAGAAACTGAAGCTACGCAAGCATTTATCAAACATACGGGCTGGTTTTCCAAAAAATCGGAACCTTATATAATTAAAGGGTCAGAAAGACTGGCTTCTATTTTCAAATCAACTCAAACCAAATCGGGTATTACAGCTACCAATATAGGTTTTTATGGTCCACAGGGGCGTGTATTGAGAATTCCCCTTCAGGATACTGAAATTAATCAGAAACTGGCCTCGTTTCAATACCGTGGTTTGAACATTACCAATATGGAAATGGAAACAGCAGGTATTTACGGTCTTTCAAAGCTGCTGGGGCATCAAGCAATATCATTAAATGCTTTGATAGCTAACAGAGTTACCGGTGAATTCAGTAGAGACCCTAAAAAACTTGTGGAAAGGTTGATTGAATATGCCCTGGAGCGCATTG
>NZ_CAXBAN010000207.1:0-4676 GCF_963973675.1 uncultured Planktosalinus sp.
GCTGGATGTGAGCGAACTCTCATCAGCGGTGTATATGGTGATGATTCAAGGGGATGGAGCACAAACGGTTAAAAGGTTAATTAAAAAATAACCAGACGTTTAATAATTTAAATTGTAAAGAGGCTGTCTATAAAAAAGACAGCCTCTTTTTATTTATACCTGTTGAATGATTTGTTCTAATTCAACATCATCAGGTAAGGCTAACTTTTTCCGGAGCCTGTATTTTTTTGAAATGACACTGTGATGACTGATGCCTAGAATGGTACCAATTTCTTTGTTGCTTAAATTGAGTTTGATAAGTGAACAAAAACTTAGGTCATTTTTATTTAAAAGGGGATATTTTTTTAATAAATGGGTGCCAAAATTAGGGTGGACTTCAATAAATTTCTTTTTAAAGTTTTCCCAGTAATTGGTTTCCCTGAAAGCTTGTTGTATTTTTTTTTCAAGCTGTTTTACTTCTGAGTTTTCAGGCACGGCGTGTCCAATATATCCCTTTATTTTGTTTTGTAAATCAGCCATTTCAAGAGACATAGCGGTAATTTCACGTTCTTTGGCTTCCAATTGTTTTTGTTGTTCCTGAGCAAGGGCTGTTTCAAGTTGATGTTGTTTTCTTATGGATTCCTTCTCATTTTCAAACGAACGAAGCTCTAATTGATGAAAGCGTTCCTTTATTTTATTGTTGCGGTAAAGCAAAAACACAAACAAAACTAAAAGTCCCAGCAATACAAAACTGATGATGAGCGTTGAACGTTGTTTGGAGTTTTTGAGGGAAAGCACTTCATTGTTGGCTTTTAGAACATCATTTTTTTCACGTTGCAATTCATTTTGATAGGCTTCCTGTAACTCTTTTATTTTAAAATCATTGGAGGCTTTCTCTAAACTGTCGTGAATGATAAATCTTTTTTTGGATGCTTCCAGGGCACTTCGGTACATTGTGCGCTGTTCATAGATTCTGATGGCATTTTTTAAAAATGAAGCTTCATCCCGGGCGTTGATTTGAATTTGTTCACCTTTGAGCTCTTCCACCTGATTGATAATCTCAAGCCCCATCACAGGATCCTCCATTTCTGCAAGTACTTCTAAATATTCTGCGGCAACCTGCATTAAACGGGAAGACTTTTGTGTTTTTAAGCCTTCATATGCTTCCCTGTATAATGGAAGTGCCTCTTTGTATTGACCTCTCTTTTTATATAAGGTCCCCAATTTGGTTTTTGCGTAGTAGGCAAACTCATAATTTTCAATTTCCCTAAGACCCTGAGCCGCTTCCAGTAAAATGGATTCTGCACTTTTATAGTCCTCCAGATACATCAAACAGTCTGCATAGTTGAGCAAGGTGTAATAGTAATTATTATCTTTTCGTTCAGAAAATATAGGTAATAACTCCTCATACAATTCTTTGGCAAACAAATAATTACCATCATTCAGATAGGCGTTTGCAAGCTTTTGCTTGATGATGTGTTTTTTTGGATCCTTCGAATTTTTTAATAAATCAAGTGCTTTTCTTAAATGAATGATTGCTTCTTCACCCATGAGCATATAATTGTAATTGGAGGCCATTTCTCCGTAAACGGTGGCAATTCCCATTGTGTCTAACCTTTGACTGTGAATCTGCATGGCTTGTTCCAGGATTTTAAGAGAGGCTTCAAAATTACCTTGAGCCCTTAAGGATATTCCTTTATTGATAAAAATGTTGGCTTTTAGTTTTGGGTGTTTTTCTGCTGCTTTAACTCCTTTGTCAAAAGCGGCAAGGGCGTTTTCATAATGGGCTAACTGACTTTCACTGATACCCAGTTGGCTGTAGGCCAATGCGACTACCGAATCAGGTAAACTGCTTTTATACTTCAAAAGCTCTTCAATGCTTGCTTTAGCTTCATTGGGTTTGACAAATAGGGTTTGCTCTATGCTTTTTTGAAGCTGTTCTATTTTTTCTGTTTGTGCATAAAGTGAAGAAATAAATAATACTATAATAATAGAGAGAGATAGTTTCATGGTCTGGTATCTTAACTGAATGCCCAAATGTAAAATGTTTTTTATAAAGCAATTAATTAAAAAGCGAATGGGCATTATAACAATAATTAAAATTAAAAATTTATTTACTATATAGCAGAAAAAAGCAACTTATGTTGACAAAAAACATCTCATAAGCTTATTGGAGAGATAATTCCAGTTGAAAAAATACCAATGGCAAAAGACCGCTAAGGGAAAAGTATTTTGTTTAAATATTTGGAGTTTACTTGATCCCGGACCGGGGGAGATTGTTTGGTTATTATTTTTAAAATAGTTTTCTAAACAAGTTTGAAAAGGGTGAGCCAGTTGTTTTTTAAAATCGGTATAGTATTTAAAAAAGGCAAAAAAGTTGGTACAAGTAATAAAAAGTAAAGGTTTTATAAATTAAAGACGAGGGTCTTTTTTATTTTGCTAATTTGGATAATTGAAGCCAAAACTCTTCAATTTTTAAAATCGCATTTAAAAAGTCATCCATCTCAATGGGTTTTGTTACAAAACTGTTGGCATGACTTTCATAGGCCTTATTGATATCTTTTTGAGCAGAAGAAGTTGTCAGCATGATAACCGGTATTTTCTTTAATTTAGAGTCTTTCTTGATACTATTTAAAACATCATGCCCGTCAAAAACAGGAATATTGATATCCAAAAGTATTAAATCTGGACTTTCATGGTTTGAAAAATCGCCTTGTTTTTGTAAAAAATCCAAGGCATCCTTACCGTTTTTAACTACGCTGATATTGGTCTTTATTTTACTTTCTTCAAATGCATCAAGAGTAAGTAAAATATCTCCCTCATTGTCTTCAACTAATAAAATGTGTACTGGTTTCATAGTATGGGTTTATTGATTGTAAAATAAAACGCACTCCCTTTTCCGGGTTTAGACTTCACCCAAATTTTACCTCCCCAGGATTCTACCTGTTTTTTGGAAACAGCAAGACCAATACCCGTTCCGTCAAAATCTTCTTTGTTATGAAGACGTTGAAAGATAACAAAAATTTTATCAAAAAAGCGTTCATCAATCCCAATTCCGTTATCCTCAACCTTCAACTGCCAATGGGATTTTTTGTCAGTAAGGGAAATTGTAATCTTTGGAGGGGTTCCTTTTTTGGAATATTTGATGGCATTGTCCAATAAATTGTGCAGGGTTTGTGTTAAGGGGGCACTAAATGCTTTAATTTTTTTAATATTTTTGGTTTGGATGACAACTTTTTTTTCAGAAATAAGCGTGTTTCTTAGTATTTTATAGTCTTTAATCAATTGGTTTAAATCAATTTCTTCCAAGGGATATTGTTCTCTTCCGGCTCTTGAATACTCAAGCAAATCGAGAATGATTTGTTTCATTCTTTTCGCACCATCAGTAGCAAAGTGAATGTATTGATTGGCTTTTTCATCCAGTTGATCCTTATATTTTCTTTCTAATTGATTTAAGAAACTGGTAATCATACGTAAGGGCTCCTGTAAGTCATGGGAAGCAATAAAAGCAAACTGTTCGAGCTGTTCATTGGTGATTTCCAGCTCTCTGATGTTTACTTTCAAAAGTTCGTTTAAGTCCTGAAGCTCTTGCTCATATTTAATCCGGTCGGTGATATCTGTAATGGCTCCTACCATTCTGATAGCGTTTCCTTTTGCATCCCTGATGATAACCCCCTTGTCGACAACAGTTTTTAAATCACCATTTTGATGAATGATGCGGTATTCTTTTCTCCAGAATTCTTCAGAGGAACTTTTGATAGCTTCATCGAGACTATTTTTGACCTCTTCTATATCTTCAGGATGAAATTTGTCATGCCAAAAGTCTTTCTTCTTTAGATTTTTAGTTACATTATATCCAAATAATTTATCAAAACCATTGCCGCGGTAAAGAATATTTTGTTCTAAGTCCCAGTCCCAGATGGCATCAGTGGTTGCCTGGGTTACCTTTTCAAAACGTTCATTGGCCTGTAGAATTTGAATATCGATTTCTTTTCGGAGGCTCACATCTTTAAAATACACTGAAAGCCCTTCCTCATTAGGGTACGCAGAAACTTCAAACCATTTGCTTAAAGTGGGGTAATACTCTTCAAAGGAGACAGTGTTACCGGTTTTCATGGCTAAATGGTACTGCTTGTAAAAGTCTAATTCAACGGCATCAGCAAATATTTCCCAAAGGTTTTTTCCCAAAATTGCTTCCCGTTTGCGACCCAATACTTTTTCGGCCTCTTTGTTCCAGTAGGTAACAATCCAGTCTTTATCCACAGCAAAAAAGGCATCACCAATACTTTCCAATATGTTGTTTTTTTCTTCGTAGGCTTGTTGTAATTTAAATGCAACTTTTTTTCGTTCGTCAATATTTTTAAAATAAATAGAAACCCCGCCGCCTGATGGGTAAACATTGATTTCATACCAACTGTCATCCCCGGGATATAAATATTCAAAACTTAGGGGTTTACCCGTTTTTACAACCTTGCGGTATGCCTTTTCCAGTGAAGTACCTTTTGCGGGAGCAAATTCTTTCCAGATATTTTTACCCAATACTTCACTACGCTTTCTTTTTAATAAATTTTCAGCTTCTTTATTGAAGTATGTAAAGTTCCATCGATGGTCCAAAGCATAAAAGGCATCAGAAATACTTCCCAAAATCTCTTGAATTTTAAGTGAAGATGTTTTCATCGAATTGATGTCTTGAAAAC
>NZ_CAXBAN010000208.1:0-4668 GCF_963973675.1 uncultured Planktosalinus sp.
TAATATCAGAAACATAGTATTCAACACAGAATATTTAAAAAGTAAATTTGAAGGTTGAATGACCAACGTTCCATTTGATTGTAAAAATCATCCAGATAGGGGTTGTCATCTACTTCTTCATAATGGGGTTGCCATTTATAATGCTTTGATAATAGTCTTGTTAGTGTGGTTTTTCCTGAACCAATGTTTCCGGCAATTGCAACGTGCATGGGGTTAGTTTTGAGATTTGATTAGCTTCATTTTGTGAATTATTTCACCATCGTAAATATACAGGAATTCACCAGATAGAAACAAATCTTTTATGGTTATTTCAGGTGTTTTTACAGCATCTTTCTGTTCGAGTTGTTGAGAAAACAAGTTTAATTGCTTGTCAGATAAAACCATTAATCGTTCGCCGGAAAGGCTTGATTTTTCAATGTTTTCAAGTGAAATACGTCGCAGTAGACTTCCGTATATATTGTAAAGTCTCAGCTGTGTTTCAGTAAACACATAACAATAATTATAGTCACTTAACTGCCCTTGATATGTTTCAGAGATGGGTCTCGAAAGCACCTTGTTTATTTGATCTCTGAAGTTGTACAATTCAAGTTGCTGACTGTCTTCGTTAAACACCCATAAACGGTTGTCATTGGCAGTTGTCGCGTTTTTAATGTTTAAAAATGGAGGTTTCATAGCAAATGAAATGCGTTTTATTTCATTGAGCTTATTGTCTAAAATAACTGCAGTTTGATACGCCGGGTAAAAGAGTGTGATTTTTAACGGGTTTAGCAAATCAACAGCGCCCGGAACACCAAGCTGGAAATCCTTGTACTGAAAAACTTCAGTACCAGCTTTTTTAAACAGGGTGTTGTTGCTGACTGAATAATAGCTTCCCAAATGATCTACTCCTATAAATCGGTTTGCCTTGAGAGGGAATTGCTCAACAGGCTCAAGGGTAAAGCTTCCCTGAGCAAAGCCTGTTACTGAAAATAAAACGATAAAAAAAAGCAGTGCTTTCATTAATAAAAGTCTAAAAATAGATCGCGTGTTTAAAAACCAGAACAAGTTACAAAAAAACACATTGATGTGGCATTAAAAAATTATTGTTAAACCCTTTGTTAAAAATATCGTCATACTGTAACAAAAGTTTTAGATTTGATTCATAATAACAAACTCTATTTAAAAATGATAAAGTATTACACCACTCTTTGTTGCTTCTTTTTTACGATAGCAATTGCAGCTCAAATTACTTCCGGGCAAGCCACTTACCAATCTAAAACCACTGTTGATATGGACTTTGGGGGTCCGCAAATGACAGAGCAAATGAAGGAGCAAATCGCTGAGATGATGAAAAAAGCCCTTGAAAAGACCTATATATTAGACTTCACCAAAGAGGAGTCAATTTATAAAGAAGAAGAAAAACTGGCAGCACCAGGTGCAGGAGGAGGCATGATGGCGATGATGGGAAACTTTACTGCCGGCTCACAGTATAAAAACATCAAAGAAGACCTTTATTTACAGGAACAGGAATTTTTCGGCAAACAGTTTTTAATCGCTGACTCCTTGCCAAAATTGGAATGGACACTGGTTAATGAATCCAAACAAATAGGTCAGTATGTAGCTTTTAAAGCTACAGCCATCAAAAAATTGGGGGATACAGATTTTCAATCCATGCGCAGGAGAAACAGAAACTCAGAGGTTGAAAAAGAAGAAAGCACGACCAAAAAAGACTCTACAGAGTTTGATATTATGGAAGAAGTAGAAATACCTAATGAAATTGAAATTGTTGCCTGGTATACACCTCAAATTCCTATTTCTCAAGGACCGGGAGAGTTTTCAGGATTGCCCGGCCTGATCCTTGAAATTCAAGCAGACAGAACCTCGGTTTTGTGTTCAAAAATTGTTTTGAACCCTAAAGAAACCATTGAAATAAAAAAACCTTCTAAAGGACAAAAAGTTACTCAAGAAGAATACCAGAAAATTGTCAAAGATAAAATAGAAGAGATGCAGGAAATGTACGGTGGTCGTGGCAGAGGTATGCAGATTCGAATGAATTAACTCCTTTATTAGTAACTAACCAATTCAGTTTAGATGAAACTTAATTCTTTTTTATTTTTATCGGTCCTTTTTCTGTTTGTTATGAATTCCAGCTTTGCACAATCGGTTAAAGTAACCGGAACGGTGAAAGACAGTGTTGGAAACCCACTCGAAATGGCCAGTCTCATTGCCAAAGTAAAAGCCACCGATGCCATTGAAAGCTATGCAATTACCAATGATGCCGGCAGATATCAACTGTTTTTGCCTGTAAATGAAACTTACACCCTACAGGCCAGTTATCTTGGGTTTGAAACCCGGGTTTTTGAAATTGCAGTGGGTGAAGATAACTCAGACATTATGCGTGATATTGTTTTGCAATCGGCCTCAGATGAGCTAGAAGGCGTGGAGCTGGTTTACGAAATGCCCGTAACCATAAAAGGCGATACCATAGTTTACAATACAGACTCCTTTGTGACAGGTAATGAAAAAAAACTGGGCGATGTCATCAAAGCATTACCCGGCCTGGAGCTCAATGAAGAAGGTGAAATTGAAGTGGATGGCAAAGTGGTTCAGAAAGTGATGGTTGAAGGCAAAGATTTTTTTGACGGTGATTCCAAACTCGCTACAAAAAATATCCCTGCAGATGCCGTGAGTAAAGTAGAAGTGTTGCGCAATTACAATGAAGTGGGACAGTTAAGAGGGGTGACCAATACTCAGGATCAGACGGCCATCAATATCCGGCTGAAGGAAGGAAAAACCAATTTCTGGTTTGGCGAAATTGCTGCCGGTGCCGGTTATGGTGAAAAATTCAGGTATTTGGGCAATCCCAAATTGTTTTATTACAGCCCGGAATACAGTATTAACATCATTACCAACTTCAACAATACAGGTGATGTGCCTTTTACATTTAGAGACTATTTCAACTTTACTGGCGGATTTAGAAACTTTAACAGAGGTGGGGGGACGCGTTTTAATATCAACGATAGCGGTCTTGGTTTCGCTGTGATGCAAAACAACCGGGCCAACGATATTGAAGCTGAATTCATTGCCGGAAATTTTAGCTATAAAGCTTCAGAAACACTAGATGTAAGTGGATTTGCTATACTTTCAGATAACAGAACCAATTTTGTTACCAATACGGTGCGCAGTTTTGTGACGACAGGCGAAGTAGAAAACAGCAATACGACCAGCGATCAAAGAAACCGGTTGGGAATGCTTAAATTAAGCGCGGTTTATAAGCCCAGTCTTCGTTTTCAATTGGATTATGATGTGTTAGGGAAACTTTCCAAACAAACTGAATACTCCAATCAACTATCCAGTTTTGGAACGATAGACAACAACATCATAGAAAACAAGGTCAACAACCCGTTTTCCATCAATCAGAATGTGAATGCCTATTATACTCTGGATGACAAAAACATTTTTGCCGGGCAGGCACAACATTTGTGGCAGGATGAAGACCCTTTCTATAATGCGGTGCTTGATTTTCTTCCTTTTTCAGGAATATTGGATGCTGATGAAAATCAAAGTAATTTTGACATCAATCAGGAAAAGCCTGTAAAGACTAATAAACTGGATGCCAAAATCGATCACTTTTACATTATCAATAATAAAAGCAACCTGAATTTTACCCTGGGAACCACCCAAAGCAGACAGCAATTCAATTCTTCAATTTTTCAACTTTTAGACAATGGCTCTACACTCAACTTTGGAGAATCGCCTGAAATTGAAGGGGATGTATTTCCATTGGGAAATGATGTTACCTATCATTTTAGCGATGCTTTTTTTGGAATGAAATACAAATTCATCACCGGAAAGTTTACGTTTACTCCCGGTGTAACCCTGCATAATTACGATTTGAAAACGGAACAATTAGGAACAACCACTTCTCAAAACGAATGGCGGGTTCTGCCTGAATTTTTTGCAATCGCTCAGTTGAAACGCAGTGAAAGCTTACGGTTTAATTATTCTATGACAGCTGAATATACCGACGTTAACAACTATGCAGAAGGCTTTGTGTTCAGTGATTACAATCGTTTGTTCAGAGGGAATCGTTTTTTGGAAAACTCCTTGGCCAATACCTTCAATCTCACTTATTTTAGTTTCAATATGTTTAACTATACCAATGTATCAGCAAATCTGAATTACACAAGACGCGTTGAAGGTATTAAAAACAACACTCAAATTGTAGCAATCAACCAGGTGTCTTCGCCCATCAATATTGACAGTAATTTTGCTGATGAAACCTTCTCTGCTTTTGGAAGTTTTAGTAAACGCATCAAAAAAATGCAGTACAGCATCAATGGTAATTTTAACTGGAGCAGCTTCAATAACATTGTTAACCAAAACATTACCACTTCTGAGAGTTTTACACAAAACTACCGGGTGAGTGCCCGGAGCAACTTTAAGGAATTCCCCAATTTTGAAGTGGGTTATAATGTAATTATCAATGAGTATGACAACGGAGGAATTCAGTCAACCTTCTTTACCCACCGACCCTTTGCCAATATAGAATTTAATTTCCTGAAAGACTTTACTTTTAAGGCAGACTGGAGTTATTATGATTACAGTAACGAGAACAATACTATCAAAAATAATTACTCTTTTTTGTCGGCAGACCTGTACTATCAGAAAAAAGACAGCAAATGGGAA
>NZ_CAXBAN010000209.1:0-4648 GCF_963973675.1 uncultured Planktosalinus sp.
AAGAGCGACAGGTTTATACTATAGTTCTCTACCCCGAAAGCATCACTGATTTTTTTGGCGCAGTAAATGATACACTTCAATTTAGGACAAACACCCGTTCTATTTCAGATTATGGTTTTTTATCTCTAACACTTGAAAATGTGCAGGCATACCCATTGATAGTTCAATTAGTAACTGAAAGTGGAGAAGTGAGAAAAGAGTTTTATGCAGAAAACAGACAGACAACTTTCAATTTTGAACACATACTGCCGGCAATGCATTATGTGAGGATTATTTATGACACAAACAAAAACAGAAAATGGGACTCCGGTAGTTTTCTAAAAAAACAACAACCTGAAAAGGTTATATACTTTCCAAAACTTTTAGATATCAGAGCAAACTGGACCCTGAATGAAACCTTTGTATTAGAGTAACAAAAAAGCCCGCAATTGCGGGCTTTTATCTTTTTAAATAAGTTTACTTTGCTTACATTGAAGCAGGATAAAGGGTGATATAGTCTTTAGCTTTTACATATGGCAAATTAGAGCCATAAGTTGCATTGATGGCATCCATAAAATTATTTGCTAAAAAGGCATAACCTCTCGCAGTAGGGTGCACACCATCAAGTGAAAATGCACCACCAAATACAAGGCTCGCATTCATAGTGTACTCATCAAATGCAACGCCTGTCTCAGCAACTGAATTTAATATTTCATAGGCATCAACAAAAGCCAAGCCTTTTTGGTCAGCAACACTTTTAATGATTTGATTGAACGCTAAGGTTGCATTGATCACATCTTCTTGTTCTGGAGTGGTTAAAACCCATTGATCTTCTAACGGAACAGTAACCCCGTTTATTAACTGAGGGTTATTGTTGACTGTTGTGCCAATAAAAGCTGAAGATGGAAGTACCAACAAGTCGTCAGAAGTAGTTTGTCTGTAAGAGGGAAGGCCTAATCCGCTTAGGTCAGTTAGATATTCATCCACAATAACAACAGAATTTTGACCGGCTGAAAAGCTAATCGTTCTTTCTGCACGTTCATCAGCAGTAATCAATTGAGCTCCTTCCGCTTGCAATAGTCCGGCATTGTATGCTGCATAGGCTTGGCTCACTGCTCCTGCTGTAGCAGCATCAAGTGGCACAGGGTTGTAAGGGACCGTATTAAAGTATGGAATCGTCATCACATTTGGAATGTTTGCTACCACGCCTTTTGCTCCGGATGCAGTTAATGCGTCAACCAGTCCTGAATACACCTGTGCAAATACATTTGGATCAGTAATGTCATTTCCTCCATAGCTGGAAGGATCTAAATTACCGGCTTGATTAACGCCATTACCACCGCTAGTAGCATAGCTTAATACATCATTGTTTCCAATCCATAAAGAAAAAAATGTGGGTTGTTGAGCAACAGCATCATTTATCACAGTGGTGTTTGCGCTGCTAGCAAATCTAACAAAGTAAGGATTCGCCTGTCCTGAAGCAACACCTGCAACATTTCCATATCCGGGTGCTAGTAGATGAAAACTTTTAGCCCCGGGAACGCCCATGTTGTTAAATGAGCCACTTAAGGTATTGGTTATTTCAGTTGAGGGCATCCCTTGAACACGCTCCGGTCCTGACCCGTTAAAAAACAGCCTATTTGCTGCAATCACATTTCCCCCTAAAAGAAGACCTCCTAAATTGTCATTCATTAAAGGTTGATTGAATTCGCCGCCCCCTGCCAGTGCAAATTGACCTGCAAGAATATTGGGCAAAGAATTTTCCTGGCTTGCTAGAAATAAAGCACCGTCTGTATAACCGGCAGTTAATGAATTTCCTACTGAAACATAATTTGAAAAGTCAGCTTCACCTGAAACAATCACAACAGGTTCATCATCTGGTGAAATGCTATCGTCGTCAGATTCACAGGAAACAAATAGTGCTCCCGCGCAAAGCATTAACCATATATATTTTATACTATTAATTTTCATAATTCTATAATTATTTTATAAGTTATTGATTATTAAAGAAACATAATACTGAGTTCCGATAAGTCCTGTTCCAAAAGCAGTGAAATACTCATTGTTTCCGATGTTTGCAGCACCCACTTTTAATGTAGACTTTATAACAGGAATCGTATAGTTTATCTGTGCATCTACTACAGAATAAGCCGGCACGTTACCGTCTGCAAATGTTGCTTGCCACTCAAAAGCATCGCTCCATCTGTAATTGATGTTAAATCCTAGGTTTTTAACAACATCAGTGTTTCCAAAAGAAACCTTTACCTTGTGTTTTGGTGTATTAAAGCTGGTTCTGAAGTCAGGCGCAGATGCTTGGTCAAAATCTTCTTCAGCAAAGGTATAGTTGGCATCTAAATCAAAATTACCAAACACTCGCGATCCTATTCCTACTGTTGCTCCATAAGATTTTACGTCAGCATCAGAGTTGGTGTAGGTTTGGAAAGGCTTAACATCGCCTTGTTGCAAAGCAAGTAATGAAAGTGAATTATCACCCACCTCACCATACAATGGAACAATCACAGTTTCATTAGAAATGAAATCTTGGTATTGGTTATAATACACATTCATATCAAGAATTACTCTTCCTAATCGTGCTCTGTACCCAACTTCAAATGCAGTAACTTGTTCCGGTTTTACCAGGTCAACATTTGCTGCCTCAGGAGCACCTGCGTTTACCGAGCTTAATGAAAATGCATTTTCGTAAGCATCTCTACCTGAAACAGTACCTGAATTGCTTCCGGTAGCAGCAGCTCCTGCTCCACTAATTGGAAATGTATTATTATAACGATCAAGATTTGCTTCTGCTGAACCTACTAGAATAGCTCTACCCACATCAAGACCAATGAATAAATCTTGGGTTGTAGGGTTTCTAAAACCGGACTGTACAGAACCTCTAATGTTGTGATTTCTCTTTTCTCCTGCAGAATAAGCAATCGAAAACCTTGGAGAAAAACTTCCATCAAATAATTCAGACTCGTCATAACGAACTGACCCGGTTAACTTTAGTCTATCATCAACGAGTTTTTTCTGAACTTGTAAATAAGCCCCATATTCATTGTAAGAAATTGGCCCGTCAAAGTCTGTAAAAATAGTTCCAAACGAATTCAATCTATATTCCCTAAAAGAACCTCCAACCTGAACTTCTGCAATATCTGGCATCAGGTGAGTAAAGTTGTAATTTGCATCTGCGTGGCGCAATTGTGAAGCATCTTTAAATTGACCCCCGGTTGTAGGGTTAGGATCATTTGTAACTTTGTTAAAGGCATTTTGAAATTCGGGTGTTCCCGGTTCAAACCTGCCTGTATCGGCAGTTTGTCTTCCCAAGGCGTGCGCTTGTTCTGGGCTTAGACCGGCTAGTGTTCCTTGAATAAAGGCTCCCGCATATTGACCAAACCATTCTCGATCTGATTTCCACTGTCTATTTAAGTTAACCGCCGTAAAGCGAGTGTCATAAGAGTCCCCGGCATCTTCATCTGTGATATAGCCTCTTAAGAAGAAATTGTCATTTTTAAATTCAATTTTATGTTGTTGTAAGAAGAAGTTGTTAATTGCATAGCGGTTTGCTCCTTGATAAATCGTAGAACCTACACCTATTTTTCCTAAATAGCTGATTTCAAAATCATTTCCCCAAGGCCTGTAATATAATGCAGCATCAAATTTAACACTTTCAGCATTGTAGTCTGTGAGGTCTCTTTCCGCATACCCGGTTCTGCTTACATTTTCACTAGGTAAAAGATTGACAGCAGCAGCTGGAATTAGCCCAGCAGCTGCCAGACCTTCTCCTACACCTTTTATGTTGGTGAATACTTCATCTCCATAAATGTTTAGTCCGTCATAATTTGGATGTGACCGATCTCTTCCAGGATTGAGAACGTCTTTTTCACTTACAGCATACCAGTCTGTTCCTTTTAAAAATGAAAAGTTTGCTTTAGCTGCAAATTTATCAGAGAATTTTTTAGCAACTCGCACGCCAAAATCAAAGAAACTATTGTCACCGGCTGCTTCTTGTGAGGTGATACCTTGCTTGTAGTAAGCACTGATTCCTTCAAAGTCAAAAGGATTTTTACTGGTCATAAATAAAATTCCATTGAATGCATTGGCACCATAAAGTGCAGAAGATGCACCGGGAAGCAATTCAATACTGTGAACATCTAGTTCTGTCATCCCTAAAAGGTTACCTAAAGGAAAATTTAAAACAGGAGCAGCATTATCCATTCCATCTACAAGTTGCACAAAACGGGTGTTTGCAAAAGTGGCAAAACCTCTTGTGTTTACAGATTTAAATGTCAAACTGTTTGTGTTGATGTCAACGCCTTTTAGATTTTCAAGGCCTCCATAAAAAGAAGCTGCAGCAGTATTTTTAATTTCTTTAATCCCGTAGCGTTCAACTGTCACGGGAGATTCAAAAATACGCTCTGGTGTTCTTGAAGCAGAAACCACAATCTCGTCAAGTGAAGTTCCTTCAACTAAAACAGCATTGACAACTTGGTTATTGGCAGTAACATCAAATGACTTTGACTCAAAACCAACACTACTTATTTCTAATGTAAAAGGTGGTTGTTCTGAAACTGTCAATGTAAAGTTGCCGTCAAAATCAGTAACGGTTCCTTGAGAGGTGTTTGTTACTATTATGTTGGCTCCTAAAATAGGTAAACCATTATTGTCAACC
>NZ_CAXBAN010000210.1:0-4633 GCF_963973675.1 uncultured Planktosalinus sp.
ATTAGCAGCAATAAAAAAGCAAAGCGAAGATATAAATCAAATTAAAAAACAAGGTGACACTGTGGGTGGTACAATAACCTGTGTTATTCAAAACGTTCCAATAGGGTTGGGAGAGCCGGTTTTTGATAAACTTCATGCGCGTTTAGGTCAGGCCATGTTGAGCATCAATGCGGTTAAAGGCTTTGAATATGGAAGCGGATTTTGTGGTGCACAAATGAAAGGCAGTGAACACAATGACCTTTTTAATGAAGATGGAACTACTAAAAGCAATTTAAGCGGTGGTATTCAAGGCGGTATCAGTAATGGAATGGATATTTATTTTAGAGTCGCTTTTAAACCGGTTGCGACAATAATGAAAAATCAGGCTACAATTAATAAAGAGGGGAATTCCACAGAAATTCAGGGAAAAGGTCGTCACGACCCTTGTGTTGTTCCCAGGGCAGTGCCTATAGTAGAAGCAATGGCAGCGATGGTTTTAGCCGACTTTTATTTGTTTAATAGAATTTCAATTTATTAAAAAAAACTATGAAAAAAATAGCACTACACTGGAAAATAATCATTGGGATGGTTTTAGGGATTATCTGGGCCTTGCTTTCGAGTACAATGGGTTGGAGTTCATTTACTATCAATTGGATAGATCCTTTTGGAACCATTTTCATCAATTTACTAAAACTAATTGCGGTTCCTTTAGTGTTATTTTCTATTATCAGTGGAGTAGCAAATATTGGCGACCCCAAAAGCCTGGGAAGAATGGGAGGAAAAACATTGATGATATATTTACTGACAACAGTACTTGCAATAACAATTGGCTTGTTATTGGTGAATACTTTTAAACCCGGAAAGCTCATTGATGAACAAAGCCGAATTGATAATCGCATCAGTTATGAGATATGGGCTTCCAACCAAGGTTATGAAATTAAAGACGGGGTAAACTATTTACAGGATCCCGCGTTTTTTGAGAGAGCCAGGGAAATTTCAGATTTAACAAAAAATGAGTTGAAAGAAGCTTCTGTTTCAGATAAACTGGAAACTGCCAGTAAGCAGAAAGAAACGACACCTTTACAACCATTGGTAGATATTGTTCCTGACAACTTTTTCTTTTCATTGACCAACAATAGTATGATGTTGCAAATCATCTTTTTTGCCATCTTTTTTGGTGTCTGTCTTTTGTTTATTCCTGCAGCAAAGTCTAAACCGGTATTAGATTTTGTAGATGGAACTATGGAAGTGTTTTTAAAGATGGTGGATTTAGTGATGCAGGCTGCACCCTTTTTTGTGTTTGCATTGCTCGCCGGTGTAGTGAGTAAAATGGCAGGAGATGATATTGGAAAAGTCATCGAAATTTTCAAAGGCCTTAGCTGGTACACCTTAACAGTTCTGGGAGGCTTACTTTTAATGATTTTTGTAATTTATCCTTTAGTTCTTAAAACCTTTGTGAAAAGAATACCTTATAAAGGATTTTTTAAAGCGATGAGTCCGGCGCAAACACTTGCTTTTTCAACCTCCAGTAGTGCAGCAACACTACCTGTTACAATGGAATGTGTAGAAAACAATCTGGGTGTTGATAAAAAAATAAGCAGCTTTGTACTTCCAATTGGTGCAACAGTCAATATGGATGGAACAAGTTTATACCAAGCCATTGCAGTAGTCTTCTTGGCACAAATGCATATGATTGATTTAACAATTGGGCAACAATTGATTGTTGTGTTAACAGCAACTTTAGCTTCTATCGGTTCTGCTGCAGTCCCCAGTGCTGGTTTGGTGATGTTAATCATTGTGCTCGAAGCTGTGGGCTTAAATCCTGCTTGGATAGCAATTATTTTTCCTGTAGACAGAATACTGGATATGTTCAGAACAGTTGTTAATGTTACCGGAGATGCCACAGTGTCTTCAATCATTGCCAATGGTGAAGATATGTTGGATTATCAGGAAGCTAAAGACCCTTCTGATACGTTTGAGGTGAAATAATAATTTTTAAAATTGATAATAATTTATTAATTTTAGACGCCGTTAATTTCTCCCCGTTGTTTTTATTTTTGCAAAGCCCTATTTTACTTGTTACTTTTTTACTTATGCATAAATAGCATAAGATGAAAATATTTTTAGTTAGTTTATTGTTTTTGTTTTTATACGGAACAATGCATTCTCAAGTGGGAATAAATACCACAACACCAAGCCCAGCTTCCGTTTTGGACGTAAATAGTTCTTCTGATGGAACCAACTTTGGAGGATTTATGCCTCCAAGGGTTTCACCTGCTGAACGCGACTTGATTCCTGTAACTGCTTCTGATGAAGGTTTGATGGTATATGTTATAAACCCGCCAAACAACCAATTACAGCTATGGGATGGAACTAGCTGGCAAATTGTTTTTCCACAGCAAATTTTTATTGATACTATAATTGCTTCTTGGGATATGGAAGGATTAGCTAATTATGGTCCAAGTCCATTTACTCCTGGAAATTCAAGTTCAAGTGTAGTAGTTAATGGCCTCGAAAGGGGAACAGGCTTAAACACATCTGGAACTGCCGCAGGAGATGCTTGGGGAGCAAGTGAGTGGTATTCAGCTGCACCTACTGAAACACAGTCATCAGCAATAGCAAACAATAAATATGTAACTTTTACTATTACACCCAATACGGGTAATAATATTTCAATTTCCTCAATTGAGCCATATAATATTCGTCGCTCAGGTACTGGTCCAATTAACGGAATTTGGCAGTACAGTATTGATGGTGTTAATTTTATAGATATTGGAACAGTAATAAACTGGGGAGTTACAACTTCAGGTGCTGGAAATCCTCAACAAGCCATTAATTTAAGTGGAGTTAATGATTTGCAAAACATAAATTCTTCTACAACAATAACTTTTAGAGTTGTTTGTTGGGGAGCTACTGGAACTGGAGGGACTTGGTATTTTAATGATTTTGGCGCAGGTGATGATTTAATAATTAGAGGAAATACTAACTAACCCTTTACAAAAACTTACCCTTTAATTCAGGAGTTGGAATCATACAACTTTCTTTTTTACCAAACCATTGATAGCGGTTTCGCGCAATAATGTCATATACCCAGTTCCTGAAAAAAACCGGTAGTATGATAAAGCCATAGAGGAGAGGGTAACCACCTTTCAAATGTCTTGCAATCATTAAGGCAGCTGTAGATTTTGCAAAATAATCAGCACCATCCAAAAGTAAAATGGAGTCTACCTTTGATGTGTCAATTGCATATTGTTTAATAAGTTTTTGACCTTCCTCAGATTGAATGGCAGCAAATCTGAAAACATCTTTTTTATCACGTTTAATGATAAATACAACAGAGCCATTGCAAAGATTGCAGACACCGTCAAACAAGATGATTTTTTTTTGATTTTCTGTCATCTAACAAAGTTACTTATTTTTTCGGTCAACAAATTCAAGTTCTGTAATGGAAACATTCGTGGTAAACATCCCATAATTTACAATCGCTTTATTTTTTTCAAGATTGTCAATAATTCCAATAGCTCTGCCGTCAATCATTCTCACACGATCCCCAACCTGTAATACGACTTTAGGTTTGTTATCTTCTTTTCGCTTTTGTATGATTTTTTCTTTTTTCTTTTTTTCGCGAATGACAGCAACTTTTTTTTCTACTTCTTTTTCTAACTGCTTTTCCTGGGCCTTTTCTTGTTTTTTTACTTTTGGAACTTCTTTTTTGCGTTTTGAATTTTCAACAGCAATAATTTTTAAAAACTCATCTATGAGTTGTTTTTTTCGTTTGTTGTTGTGAAAATTCTCTGCCAGTGTTTCTATCTTTTTTCCTAGATGTAAGCGTTTTTGATTGCTGTCATATAACTCTTGATAGCTTTCAAGCTTTTGTTGAATTTTACTATTGATTTCTTCAAGTTGTCTGGTCTCAGTTTTGGCCTTTACTTCTTCGTGCTTTAGGGTTTCAGAAGATTTTCTGAGTTTGGCACGCTCTTTTTGTAAATCAGCAATGGTTTTGTCAAATCGCACTTTGGAACGCTCAATTTTCTTTTTTGCTTTATTAATTAAACTGTAGGGGATTCCATTTTTTTGTGCGACCTCAAAAGTGAAAGAACTTCCTGCTTCGCCAATTTGTAACTGATAGATGGGTTCAAGTGTTTTTTGATTGAACTGCATATTAGCATTTATAGCACAAGGCAATTCGTTTGCAAGCATTTTTAAGTTGGAGTAATGCGTGGTTATAATCCCAAAAGCTTCACGTTCATAAAAAACTTCCAAAAAAGTCTCTGCTAGCGCTCCGCCCAATTCAGGGTCACTACCTGTTCCAAACTCATCGATTAGGAAAAGTGTTTTACTGTTGCATTTTTTTAAAAACTGATTCATCATCTTTAGCCGGTAACTATAAGTGCTCAAGTGATTTTCAATAGACTGGTTGTCTCCAATATCGGTTAAGATTCGGTCAAAAAAACAACATTCGCTTTGTGGGTCAACAGGAATTAAAAATCCGCTTTGAAGCATTAATTGTAGTAAACCCACTGTTTTCAAAGTAATACTTTTTCCGCCCGCATTGGGTCCTGAAATTACAATAATTCTGCTATCAGGCATTAATTGAATTGTTTGCGGATAGGTTTTTTCACCTTTCTTTTTTTTGCTTAAAAAGAGTATTGGG
>NZ_CAXBAN010000211.1:0-4628 GCF_963973675.1 uncultured Planktosalinus sp.
GTTCACTCTGTATTCTTTGATATTGTTGTTTTCAACAATGGCGCTTTGCTCGTTAATGTAAACCGAGCGGATGTTTTTAACAGTTTTTGAAGCATGGGTAACCGCCTTTTGAGCAGCATCTTCCCATCCTTTTTCTGAACTTGTTAAAACTTCAATTACTTTTAAGACAGACATAATATTTTGATTTTTAGGGTTAAAGAGTCCTAAAGTTACAGAATTCATGTTTGAAAAACGAAAAGCGAATGTTAAAGGTTTGTAAACTTAAGCGTTTAGCCATTGATGGCTTCAACTTTTAGTGCTTCATCGTTCAGCATGTCTTTTAGCATGGTTTCAATACCGTTTTTTAATGTTACGGTTGAAGAAGGACATCCGCTACATGCCCCTTGTAAAATTACACGCACGGTTTTTGTTTCCTTATCAAAAGATTTAAAAGCAATATTTCCACCGTCACTTGCCACTGCAGGTTTAACATATTCATTCAGTATGGAAACAATTTGTTTTGAATAATCATCTAGTGCAACTTCAGGGGTTTGCTGCTTAGATGGTTCTTCCTTTGTTTGTGATAGAATTTCATTTTTTAGAATTTCTTTACCTTCTTCAATAAACTTTCTGATAAATTCCCTCAATTCAAGGCTTACATCCTGCCATTCAACAAGGTCATATTTTGAAACTGAAATATAATTGGCACTGATAAAAACCTCTTTCACAAATGAAAAGTGAAATAATGCCTGGGCCAAAGGGGAATACTTTGCCTCATCGATGTTCTTAAATTCAAATGTACCGTCTACTAAAGGTTTATTTGCTACAAATTTTAAAACCGCAGGGTTGGGTGTGCTTTCAGCATAAACAGTTACTGGAACTTTCTTTTCAGAGGGTGCATCTTTAATTAAAACCTCACCGGAGTTTAAATAATCTTCAACCTGTTCAGCAATTTCATTTTCAACCTCAGGCCACTCAACAATGGAGAATTTTTCAATGGCAATAAAATTTTGTGCAATATATACCGTTTTAACAAAAGGAAGATAAAATAGTTGTTGCGCCAAAGGGCTTGACTTGGCGTCATCAATGTTTTTAAATTCATAGCTATTGTTGGAAGTCAAAAACTGATTGGCCACAAATTTTTTTATTTCGGGATTGGAAGTAGAATCAATTTTAATGTTAAAAACGGACATAACAAGTATTTTTTTGCAAATCTATAAAATAAAAACAGAGCAATTCAATATATTTGACAACTTAACACGTTAAGAAAATAATAAACTTTAGGCCTTTAAATCAATTTGAAGGATGCAAGTTGATAAAAAGAAATAAGAATCCCCATTTATGAAACGATTTCTACAAGTTTTCTTGTCTTTTTTTCCGTTGATTGTGTTTTCTCAACCCTATGTCACGGTTGATGTTGATAGTTATACCCATGAAGAGCTTATTATTGATGTGCTTATCAATAACCCTTGTGCCATAGTTGGGAATGTTACGAGCGTTACAGGAACAGATTTTGGAAGTTTAAATGGAATAGGATATTTTGAAAATACCAATCCAAATTTTCCAATGGATGATGGTATCATTTTATCAACAACAAATGCATTACAGGTCCCCGGACCAAACGGGAGTCCGCAGGACGGTGGTGATTGGCCGGGTGACCCCCAGTTGTTTGACTACATTCAAGCTTTGGGTATCGATCCGGGCTTAACTTCTTACAACGATGCTTCTATAATGGAGTTTGACTTTACACCTTTAAATGACTCCATTAGTTTTAATTTTGTTTTTGCATCTAATGAGTACGGAACTTTTCAATGTGATTATTCAGATGCTTTTGCCTTTTTTCTGGAAAATACCGATACAGGGGAAATTACCAATATGGCGTTGGTGCCAGACACACCCGGTGAAGTACCCATTTCTGTCACGACCATAAGAGATCAAGCACATAACGGAGGTTGCTCATCTGCTAATCCTGATTATTTTAGTACCTATTATGGTGCAACAGGTTTGCCAAATAATGAAGCACCAATTAACTTTAATGGGCACACTGTTTTGATGCAAGCTTGGTCCTATGTGACTGCAAATACCACTTATCGTATGAAGTTGGTCATTGCTGACCGAAATGATAGTTCATTTAACTCAGCTGTATTTATTCAAGGAGGAAGTTTTTTCTTGGGGGTAGATCTTGGGGACGACATTACAATAGATAATGGAAATGCAGTTTGTGCCACTGAAGCCATTGAGATTGGGATACTTGGAAGCGTCGATCCTGATGTTGATTATCAATGGTATGTTTATGATGAAGGCCTTATGGATTTTGTAATCATGCCGGGAGAAACCGGACCAACTATAGAAGTTGAAGAATCCGGTACTTTTCAACTTGAAGTTACTTTTTCTAATGGATGCTCTGCTACCGATGAAATATTTGTAGAATTTGTTCCCCAGCCATTTGCAGGTATTCCTGATGATTTAGTGGAATGTGATTTCTCACCCAATGACGGCTTTGCCGAGTTTGACTTAACCGAAGCAGACGATCAGATTATAGACGGTCAAACAGATGTTTTTGTAAGTTATTTTGAAACATTTGAACTGGCAGAAATTGGCGATCCGGACGATCAACTTATAAGCCCCTATACCAATGTTGTTCCGGGAACACAGATTGTATATGCAAGACTGGAAGAAACAAGTGAATTTAGCTGCTACGAAATCGTTGAGTTAACCTTGCAGGTAAACCCTGCCCCTGAGATTGCTGATCCCATCACAGAATTTTTGGTATGCGATGACGATCAGGACGGTTTTGAAATTTTTGATTTGACTTCAAAAGATACCGAGATCCTCAATGGCCTTTTCAATATGAGCATCAACTACTACAACACTTTTGATGATGCCGATCAGGACACCAATCCCATAGTCGACCCTGAGAATTACAACAGTGGTGGAGGGGAGACCATTTTTGTTCGAGTAGAAGGGTTGAACACTACCTGTTACTCGGTAGGGGAGTTTGTTTTGAATTTTCACCCCGTTCCCACCTATACAGACCCTACGCCATTCATACAAATAAACGGGAGCAACGAGTTTGATTTAACCCTGAAGATTCCTGAGATATCAGGAGGCAACCCCAATGTTTCCATCAGTTTTCATATAGATGAGCCCGATGCCTGGGCAGGGGCAAACCCCTTGCCGCTGATGTATACAAGCGTTACAAACCCACAGATCATATGGGTGAGGGTACGCGACATCAATACCGGTTGTGTGGCAGTCACCACCCTGGAGTTGTTTTATGAAAACATCCCGGTATTGATAGAGCCGGATCCTTTAGAATATTGCGACCCCGATAACGATGGTTTTGGAGAGTTTGATTTAGAATCCACCATACTTGAAATAACAGGAGGAGATCCTGATATTACAGTTACCTTTCACGAGACCCAGTCCAATGCTGAAAACGGAATATTACCCTTGCCCAATCCTTATCCCAATGTGGTGATCTACTCCCAAACAGTCTATGCACGTGGGGAGAGTATGACCTCCGGGAGCTATGATGTGGTCCCCCTAGAGCTCCAGGTATTGGACAGTCCTCAGATAGAAGATCCCTCGCCATTGGTTGAGTGTGATTACAATAACAACGGCACGGCCATTTTTGATTTAACATTAGTGGAGGAAGAGTTGTTTGCCACGATTCCCGATCCATCGGGTTATACGGTGAGCTACTACCAGACCCAGGCGGATGCCGATGCGGGCACCAATCCGATAGGTACCCCCACGTCCTATGTAAACCTGAGCAACCCCCAGACAATTTACATAGTTGTAGAAGACATTGTCAACGGCTGTCAAAGCCAGACCACTGTAGAACTTCAGGTGGCCCCTCTTCCTGATATCACCTATCCCTTTGAGTTGGAGCTGTGTGATGCTAACAATCCGGGCGACGAGATAGAGTCGTTTGATATAAACGCCCTGATTCCTCAGATCAGCAACGAAGACCCGAGTTTGGAAGTGAGTTTTCACGCGAGCCACGCAGAGGCCCAGAGCGGCGACAATGCATTGGAGAGTCCGTATGAAAACACGGTCAACCCCCAAGACCTATGGATACGTGTTGAAGACCCTTCGACAGGCTGTGTGCTAGCTGAGTTTGAGATGACCGTGACTTTGATTGTCAATCCGTTGCCCAGTCCTTCGACGCCCGAGCCACTGGAAGCCTGTGACCCGGACAGCGATGGTTTTGCGGAGTTTGATTTGGAGAGCACTATAGTTGAGATCCAAAACGGCGAGCCCGATGTGACCATTACCTTCCACGAGACACTTCTGGACGCAGAGCAAGGGCAGTTTTCATTGAGCAGTCCCTACTTCAATATCGTTGCAGAGAGCCAAATCATCTATGTACGTGTGGAGAACGACATCACGGGCTGCTATAGGATAGTGGAGCTGGAACTGGTTGTTCTTCCGACCCCTGAGATACCGACCGAGCTTCCACCCTTGATAGTATGCAGTGAAGACCAGACCGATATAGGGATTATCTTTGATTTGACTGATCAGGCAGCTTTGATTTATGGCGATCAGGACCCGGGCTTTTACACCCTGACCTATCACGAGAGCGAAGCTGCTGCACAAGCAGGCACGCCATCGATAGTAAGCCCTGAGAGCTATGCCAACACGAG
>NZ_CAXBAN010000212.1:0-4606 GCF_963973675.1 uncultured Planktosalinus sp.
TTTATAAAATCCGGAATAAAACCAAAATCAAGAGTTTTTAAAAATCCGGAATTTTCTAACTGTGATTCAATATCAATGTTTGACCCTGCAAAGTAGGCTAACATTTCAGTATATAAATTTTCAATTGTTTTAGAAAGTGAATCAATATTTAACAAAGAAAGATTTTGACTTTGCTGCCTGATTAAGGGAATAAAAAGCAATAATAAACCAATAAAAAAACCAAAAAACAACAACATAGTACTTATGACTGCCAATAGATTATTGAATCGCAAACGATTTTTAAAAAAAAGAATTATTGGACGGCCAATTAAGGATATTACTGCAGCTATAATGATATATAAAACTACACTTTGAATTTTAAAGAGAAACCACCCTAAAATAAGTATACCGAATAAGGCCCCAACAGCACTTAAAATTCCTTTTGTAATTTCCTTAGAAAGCATAATTGTAATTTAATTTTCAAAAGCATATTTTATAATATTAGCACCCATTTGTAAAGCTTTTTGTCTAACCTCTTCAGGGTTGTTATGAATTTCATGGTTTTCCCAACCGTTTCCTAAATCAGTTTCATATGTGTATAAAAGCATGAGTCGGTCTTCCTCAAAGATACCAAAAGCTTGTGGGGGCTTATTATCGTGCTCGTGAATTTTTGGGAGTCCATTTGGAAATTTAAAATGGATATTAAAAATAGGGTGGGATGCCGGAAGTTCAACCAGTTCATTTTCTGGAAACAATTTTTCCAGTTCTGGTCTGAGGTAGGTGTCCATCCCATAATTATCGTCAATATGCAAAAACCCACCACTCAATAGATATTTACGTAAATTGGTGACATCATCGGGTGTAAAAAATACATTTCCGTGCCCTGTCATGTGGATGAAAGGGTAATTAAAGAGTTCTACACTTGAAGCTTCTACGGTTTTAGGACTTGAATCAATGCGGGTATTGATAAATTGATTTGTATATTTAATTAAGTTGGGTAGCGATGTTGGATTTGCATACCAGTCACCACCTCCATTGTATTTCAATACGGCAATTTCCTGTGCATTGATAAATTGAACTCCTATAAATAATATCAACAAATATTTTAAATATTGCATTAGTATGTAGTTGTTACGTTTTCATCCACCACAATTATGAAATCTGCTTTATTCAAATGCTCTTCATTTAATTGAGAAATATCTTTTTGTGTGACTGTAGAAATGACTTTGTAATTCAAATCTGGTTCTTTAAGTTTTAGATACCAAAGTATTCCTTCAAAATAATCACTGTGATAAGCACCGTTGTAATGAATAAACATTTCTTGTTCTACTTTGTTTTCTAAAATGGAATATGCCATTGTAGCATCTTTAATTGCCTGAGCCATTACCAATTCAGGAGTGCCGTGATCCCCCATCATTGTTAAGATGTTTTGATAAGTTGGAAGCTCAGGGTCAAATTCAATAGGTAATGGAGCTATCCATTTTAGTTCTTCGTTTGAAAGGGTATCTAAAGCCGAAAAACTATTTTTATAGACCATATTGGCATACTGCCTTGGTATGTTTGTGGCTATAAACTCTAATTGATTTGTTTTCGCAATATTTAACAGTGGGGCATAATCTGTTTTATAATTTGACCAAAGCCTTGCAAGTGTATCAAGCCCCTTCTGATTGATCTCGCCTTTTAAATATGAATTTATTACCTCTTGATTGTCTCTTTCAAACATTTCAGCACCTAGCTTTACATCTCTTTGGTTGATTAAATCTTTTGTCAATTCATATTGTAACCAGTGCGCAATTGCGCTATTATGCTGTTCGCCAAAGAGTATAACATCAGCTTTTGATACCATATTAAGCATTTCATAATAATTTATTTCTTCACCTTCACTATCAAAGAGAGCATACGCTTTTTTATGTTGTGAAAATGAATTCATACAAACTAATAATAAAATGGGAAAAAGTACAAATAGTTTCATAGAAGAAAAATAAAAATAGCTTGCTAATTTAAACATAAAAAAACCGACTTTAAAATTTAAAGCCGGTTTTTAATAGGGGTTTAATGGAGATTTATTTTCCTCCACCATCATCATTTTTAGTATTTACATTTTTACTGTCAGATACTTTTAAAGGTTTGCCACGTTGTTTACCATCAACTCTTTCACCTTTTTCTAATTTAGCTTTTTCAATAGCTGCTTTATTTTTAAGATTTTCATCTTTTTCAATTACCTCTACTGTTTTTATTTTTTGATCTTTCACAATCACTTCATCAGCATCTTGGTTTGTTTCTTTTGAGCCTTTAACCTTTAATTTACTTTTAGTTTCTTTAACTTCTTTATCAACTACTGTTTCAGTATTTGTGTCTTTTACTGTAACTTTTTTTACGGTAGTCTCTTTCTTAACATTTTCATTTTTTTGAGCTTCCACATTTGTTACAAATAATAGTGAAAAAACCATTGTAATTAAGACTGTAATTTTCATAACTATATAATTATTGGTTAATATATGGTAAATATAAGCTATGAAACCTAACTTATATTTAATATTATTATAATATTTTTCTAAAATATTTATAATATAAATTTTAAAAGCCAAGATTAATTTGCATTAGATATTAATAGTATTCTGTTTAATTTTCTATTTTAGCCTTCAGAAAACTAACAACCTTAAAAATGGAAGAAACTACTGAAGTCAAAAAAAAGGGCTTTGTTAACAAAGCACTCGATTTTATTGAGAAATCAGGAAACAAACTCCCCGCCCCCGCCATTCTTTTCTTTTTATTAATGCTCATTGTTTGGGTGCTTTCAGCAATCTTGTCAACAATGACTTTTGGAGAACTCGACCCGAGAACCGGAACCCCCCTTGAAGTAATTAATTTGTTGCAAGGGGATCAAATGGCTTCTTTTCTGGCCAATATGGTAACAACATTTACAAGCTTTGCGCCTCTGGGAATTGTGCTTGTAGCAATGCTTGGAGTTGGAGTTGCTGATTATTCTGGATTTATCAACGCTGGACTGAAGTCTATGTTGAACATAACTCCAAAAAAACTATTAACTCCTATGCTTATCCTAGTAGCTATTGTGTCTCACACTGCAGCAGATGCTGGTTATGTATTAGTAATTCCATTAGGAGCAGTTATTTTTTATGCGGCTGGAAGACATCCACTAGCAGGTATAGCTGCTGCTTTTGCTGGAGTTTCAGGAGGGTTTAGCGCAAACTTTATTCCGTCAGGAATAGATCCTTTACTACAAGGGTTCACGCAATCTGCCGCTCAAATAATTGATCCCGCAATGGAATTAAACCCATTAAATAACTGGTTTTTCACTTCAGCTTCAACATTACTTATTGTTTTGGTTGGCTGGTATATTACTGATAAAATTGTTGAACCAAGATTAAAAGGAGTGAAAGTAGAAGTAGATGAAGAGGACGAGCCAAAAATGGAAAAACTCACAAAACTTGAAAAGAAATCCTTTTATGTTGCGACATTAATAATGCTTTTGAGTTTAGTGGGTCTTTATCTTTGGGCCGCTCCTTCCGATTCAGCCCTTAGAGCTCCTGATGGAGAAATCACTTCTTTTGCAGCACCTCTGATGCGCTCAATTGTTCCTTTGATTTTTATAGTATTTCTAATTCCGGGAGTAATTTATGGAATGATGTCTGGAACGTTCAAAACTTCAAAAGATATTATCACCAGTATGTCAAAATCGATGACATCAATGAGTTACTATATTGTGATGGCTTTTTTCTGCGCATTGTTTATAGATGCTTTCGGAAAATCTAATATTGGTGCTTTACTGGCACTAAAAGGTGCTGCAGGACTAAAAGCACTCGCGCTCGCTCCTGAAATTACAATTGTCGGAATTGTTTTATTAACTGCAGCCGTGAATCTTTTTGTAGGTTCCGCTTCAGCGAAATGGGCACTAATTGCGCCCATTATGGTTCCTATGTTGATGCAATTGGGCATTTCACCTGATTTAACCCAAGCATCATACAGAGTAGGAGATTCTGTTTCAAACATAGTAACACCATTGATGCCATATTTTCCATTGGTAGTAGTGTTTTGTCAAAAATATGTCAAGAGTACAGGCATTGGGACTTTAGTATCCATGATGATTCCTTACTCGATTGTCTTTACCATAGCCTGGACAATATTCCTACTCGCATACTGGGCACTCGGATTTCCGTTAGGACTTCAGGCGACATATGAATATATGCCATAAAAATTATATAATTTGATTCTAAAATGCCTGTATAATTTACAGGCATTTTTTTATTGCAGTATTTACATTTGAAAGCATATCTTTGCACCTTTTAAAATAAAGTTATATGAAAGCCGGAATCGTAGGTCTTCCTAATGTGGGTAAATCCACCCTTTTTAATTGTTTGTCAAATGCCAAAGCGCAAAGTGCTAACTTTCCCTTTTGTACCATTGAACCTAATATTGGTGTGGTAAACGTTCCCGATCCCAGATTGCAAAAACTGGAATCACTTGTGAATCCGGAACGCGTGCTTCCGGCAACAGTTGAAATTGTCGATATCGCCGGACTGGTAAAAGGCGCCAGTAAAGGAGAAGGTTTGGGAAATCAATTCCTTGGAAACATTAGGGAAACCGATGCTATACTTCACGTATTACG
>NZ_CAXBAN010000213.1:0-4595 GCF_963973675.1 uncultured Planktosalinus sp.
AAAATAAATGTGAAGGAATGGTGAGTTTACGCGAGTTAAGGGATGATCATTATAGTTTTGATAGAGACCAATATGCAGTTATTGGAAATAAAACTAAAAAAGTATATCAATTAGGAGATGAAGTTTATGTGAAAGTAAAACAAGCAGACTTAGTTAAAAAACAACTTGATTTTACCCTTATTGGAAGTAAAGAGGAGGTTGAAAAATAAGTATATCTTGAAGTTTAGCATCATAATTCCTAATTTTGTGTAATATAAATCAACAGCATGATTGAAGATTTACTTGCTGCAATCCCATTAGGTTTTTTCTTAGCTTTTTTAATAGGTCCGGTGTTTTTTGTTCTACTTGAAACTAGTGCTGTAAAGGGTGTAAGAGCAGCTTTTGCTCTCGACTTAGGAGTTATTCTTGCCGATGTGGTTTTTATTCTAATAGCATATTTCAGTACAAACAAACTACTTGAAAAGATAAAAGATGATCCGGCACTTTATATTTTCGGGGGTGTTTTATTTATGACTTATGGAATCATCTCATTGATTAAAAATAAAAAAAACTTCCGCCGCCACGAAGAAAATGAAACCATAATCACCATCAAAAAGAACAACTATTTCGAACTCTTTATAAAAGGTTTTTTATTAAACTTTATAAATATTGGAGTTTTAGGTTTTTGGTTGGGATTAATAATTGTTTTTGGGCCACAGTTGGAGATGGAACCAAATCGAATGATTTTCTTTTTCAGTGCTATATTAGGAACTTATTTGATAATAGATATTTTTAAAATGTTTGCTGCCAAAAAACTAAATAAAAAACTAACACCTTACAGGATTTATAAAATTAAAAGGCTTATTAGTATAATTATTATTATTTCAGGGGTTGTTTTATTGATCAAAGGAATTTTCCCAAAACAAATTAATGATACTTTTGAAAACCAAATAGAGAGAAGGATTCCAACTATTTAATCTTTTATTTAAATAAACGACACATAAAAAAACTCCTTCATAATAAAATATGAAGGAGTTTTTATTTTTGAGGCATCGTCCGGATTCGAACCGGAGTAGACGGTTTTGCAGACCGGTGCCTAGCCCCTCGGCCACGATGCCTTAATTTTCCGCAAAAGCGGGATTCCCTTATACAGGGTCAGCAAATGTAAAAAATTTTAATTTCAAATACTACCTAATTTAAAAAATTACCTTTTTGCTTTCATTGCAACTACAACTTCAGCAACATCACCACCAATGGGGGGGTTTACTTTAGAGACCTTTACCCTTATTTCATTGACCAGTAAAAGTTCATTAAATATCCTAGCAATTATTCTTTTCCCTACGCTTTCCAGAAGCTTCGAACGAATTGCCATTTCTTCCTTAACAATTCGGTTTAAGTGGACATAATCAACAGTATCTTTCAGTTCATCAGTTTTTGATGCTTCTGCCAGGCTAGCCTTTACTTTTAAATCTACTAAATAATCAGATCCAATTTTTCCCTCTTCAATCAAGCAACCATGATATGCATATACCTTGATTTTTTTCAGTCTTATAACACCCATTATCTGTTGTTTTAAAATTCTTATAAAGTTTAAAATGAATTTTTATATCACAAAGATACATCATTGATAACAACACTTTTTCATTCTAAAGCCTCTCTATGTTTTCTGTTAGTTAAAACTATAATTTTAATACCTTTGCGTTTTAATTAAACACTATGGCATCAGAAGAAAAATCTCTTAATTTTATAGAGCATATTATAGAAGACGATTTAAAATCAGGTTTTGAAAAAAATAAGCTTCGGTTTAGATTTCCCCCTGAACCTAATGGATATTTACACATTGGTCACGCCACGTCAATCTGCCTTAATTTTGGGCTGGGTTTAAAATATGATGCTCCTGTAAATCTTCGGTTTGATGATACAAATCCAGCTAAAGAAGAACAAGAGTATGTAGACGCCATTAAACGCGATGTTGAATGGTTGGGCTTCAGTTGGGCTAAAGAATGTTATGCATCAGATTATTTTCAAGAACTTTATGATTGGGCAATACAATTAATTAAAGCAGGAAAAGCCTATGTAGATTCTCAAACTTCGCAGGAAATTGCCGAACAAAAAGGTACGACAACAGAACCCGGAAGAGAAAGTCCGTATAGAAACAGAGGTATTGATGAAAATCTACAGTTGTTTGAAAAAATGAAGAATGGAGAGGTTCGGGAGGGTGCTCATGTATTGAGAGCTAAAATCAACATGACATCAACAAACATGCTAATGCGTGATCCTGTAATGTATCGTGTTTTGCATAAAAACCATCACAGAACATCCAATAATTGGAAAATCTACCCCATGTATGACTGGGCGCACGGTGAAAGCGATTATGTGGAGCAAGTCTCTCATTCATTATGTACACTAGAATTTTTACCACACAGAGAGTTATATGATTGGTTTTTAGACCAGATTTATGATCAATCAAAAGTAAGACCTAAACAACGCGAGTTTGCCAGAAGAAATTTAAGTCACACAGTCGTAAGTAAAAGAAAACTTTTAAGATTAGTACAAGAAGGCGTAGTAAATGGATGGGATGACCCAAGAATGCCCACAATTTCCGGAATGAGAAGAAGAGGATATACACCAACTTCAATTAGAAATTTTGCTGACAGTATAGGTATTGCAAAACGGGATAACATTGTTGACGTTGCACATCTTGAATTTTGTGTAAGAGAAGATTTAAATAAAATAGCACCGCGCGTAATGGCCGTTCTTGATCCTGTCAAACTCATCATAACAAACTATCCTGATGGAAAAGAAGAATGGCTTGATGCTGAAAACAATCCTGAAGACGAACAAGCAGGAATGAGAAAAGTACCTTTTTCTAAAGAATTATTTATTGAAAAAGAAGACTTTAAAGAAGAAGCAAACCGAAAATTTTTCAGACTCACCCTGGGTAAAGAGGTTAGGTTGAAAAATGCATATATTATTCAGGGTGAAAAAGTAATAAAAGATGATTCTGGTAATATCACTGAAATACATTGCACCTATGATCCGGAAAGCAGAAGTGGAAGCGGAACAGAAGCTTCTCAACGCAAAGTAAAAGGGACTTTGCATTGGGTATCAATTCAACATGCTATTCCTGCTGAAATTAGGGTTTATGACCGTCTTTTTCTTGCAGAATCCCCAGATACTGATAAAGCAAAAGATTTTATGGAACATGTCAATCCTGACTCACTCCAAGTTACCGAGGGTTATTTAGAGCCAAGTCTACAAAACGCCAAAACTGAAGAAGTTTTCCAATTTCAACGCATCGGATATTTTGCTGTTGACAAGGAAAGTTCTGACACAAAGCTAGTTTTTAATAAAACCGTGGGGCTGAGAGATTCTTGGGGTTTAAAAAACAAATAATCCCATTTTTAGTTAAAATTTTAAGAGCTTCTTAAAATTTATTAACCGGTTATTAACAGTAGAATTGGTTGATTAGTTGTATATTAGAGTATAATTAATTTAATAACAATTTAAACAATACAATTATGGCAAATAACACCGGACAAACTTTATTAGCACTTTTAACTGGAGCAGCAATAGGAGCTGGAATAGGGATTCTATATGCGCCCGAAAAAGGCTCAAAAACAAGAAAAAATATCAGTAAAAGTGCAGAGAAAGCACAAAAACAGTTAGCAAAACAATTAAAAGAAACCACAGCAACCTTGAGTTCAAAAGCAAGTGCTGCCAGATTAAGTTTTGAAGAGAAATTAGATGATACAATTTCT
The DNA here is from genome assembly GCF_963973675.1 of uncultured Planktosalinus sp. Taxonomy (NCBI): domain Bacteria; kingdom Pseudomonadati; phylum Bacteroidota; class Flavobacteriia; order Flavobacteriales; family Flavobacteriaceae; genus Planktosalinus; species uncultured Planktosalinus sp. The sequence goes on from NZ_CAXBAN010000213.1 coordinate 3,741, forward strand.
TCAGCAAGCTATAAAGCAGACGATGTTTTAAAAGCGTTGGAAGAAAAACTGGAAGAGTTAAGAAAACAAAATTCTAAACTTCAGAAAAAGTAAAAAAACTAATCAAAATAAATTAATGTGTTTGAAAAAATAACCAACAATGTTGAAGGCATTCAAGATCATTTAGAGTCTTATATAAAGAATTCTACTGAATATTATAGACTGGATATTTATAAAAAATCCACTAAAACGTTTATAGCTATTCTTAGAATACTTTTATTGGGCGCTATTGCACTTTTACTATTGTTTTTTCTTTCATTGGCTGTGGCTTTTTTAATTGGAGAAGCCTATGGCAATATTAGCTACGGGTTATTATACGTAGCTGGTTTTTACTTGCTGGTTTTCATTTTTGCGTGGATATTTAGTAGAAAAAAACTTGAAAAAACAGTATTGAAAAACACTTCTAAAACCTTTTTTAATGACTAATTTGAAAATCTATAACTCATTTGAAGAAATCAATAAGGAACTTGAGATTTATAAACTTCAGGCCCAGATAGACAAGGAAAAACTAAAACAAAATTATTTTGAAATAAAAGATGCTGTTTCTCCCACAAATATCGCTCTAGACCTTGGACTGTCTATTGTGAGAAAATTACTTTACGGAAAAGTTTTACACAGATTACTACCTTTTAGAAAATAAAAAAAGCCCGAATTTTCGGGCTTTTTTTATATATAAGATATTCAAATGGTCCTTAAAATGCTATTTTTCATCTTTGTTTTTAGAAGTAGTTTTATCCTTTTTCATTTGCTCTCCAATCATATTAGAGGCTGTAAATGAAGCAATCGAAGATTACGAGATGAAAATTAATCAATTAG
>NZ_CAXBAN010000214.1:0-4585 GCF_963973675.1 uncultured Planktosalinus sp.
TCTTGTCTTCAATGGGTTGTCTGGTTCCCTCAAATAATTGTTCATCAAATTTTCCCATATAAAAAAAACCAAGGCATTTTTCACCTTCATTGAATTCAAAAAAATCATGCATATATTTGATTAATCCCGGCGAACTCCAATAGGCGCCGATATTCAAATCTGTACACATCAACCACATGTTTTGAACAGCCATGGCTGTTGCAGCAATTTCTTCCCACTCGGGCAAAGACTCATTAGGATCGCGTTGCATACAAATGGCTATGATGCAGGAAGCTTTTGAGGGATTTTCTTTTAATTTTTTGTATTGAAATTCAGAAAACTTCCCGGAGGTAGTTTTGTATTTTTCCGCTAAAAAATTTCCTAATTTAATTAAGCTTTCGCCCTGTATTACTTTAAATCGCCAGGGTTCTGTGCGTTTGTGTGTGGGTGCCCAATTGGCTGCTTCCAGCACGTGAAGAATTTGATTTTTGGTGATGGGGTTCTCGTTATATTGAGCAGGAAAAACGGCACGGCGACGTTTGATAATGTCTAAAATCATAACTTTTTTATTGAAAATTAAAGATATAAAAATGAAACAATATCTTTTTTACTTTTCTCAAAATTAATTCTAAAAAACTGTTATCAACTTCCAATTATTGACAAATAAATGGGAAACCCAAAAGTGATATTAAAGGGGAAGGTCACCGCCAGAGCCATCGGCAAATAAAGGCTGGGATTTGCTTTAGGTACAGCTATTTTCATTGCAGCGGGAACAGCAATGTATGATGCACTTGCTGCCAGTATGGAAAGCATAAATCTATCTCCAACATTTTCAGTAACCAAAAAGCTTAACCAAGCAACAACACACCCATTTATTAATGGAATTACAATTGAGAATGCCGTTGTAAACCAACCACTTCTAAAAAAGTCTCCTAATTTTCTACCGCTTATGATTCCCATATCCAATAAGAAAATTGCTAAAAACCCTTTGAAAATATCTGTAGTGAACGGGGATATGCCTTGAGCTTGACTTTCACTCGCTAAAAGACCAATGATCAAACTTCCCAAAATCATAACCACACTCCCATTAGCAAATGAGTGACTTACTAGGGTTTTCATTTTAGGAGAGTTTTGCTCTTTTACCCCATAAATTTTAATCAAAATAACGCCAATAACAATCGCAGGGGCTTCCATCAAAGCCATAAGCGCCACCATATGCCCACTGAAGTCGATTTGCTGAATTTCTAAAAATGATACTGCTGTAACAAAAGTAACTGCGCTTATTGAACCATAAGCAGCAGCTATTGCACCAGAATTTTCAATACTTAATTTTCTTTTTAAAAGAAAAAAGGTATAAAAAGGAATCACGATTGCCGTAATGATTCCAAAAAGTACGGTCCAGATTATTTCAACTGTAAATTCACTGTGAGCTAATTCTCGTCCGCCGTTAAATCCAATTGAGAAAAGTAGATAAAGGGAAATAAATTTTGAAGAGCCTTCAGGAATTTCCAAATCACTTTTTAGTTGAACTGCCAGAATTCCCATTACAAAAAAAAGTAAAGCGGGGCTCGTTAGGTTATCAATCAATAAGTCAAGAGTCATATTTTATAAAATTAGTTTTGATTAAATTGAAAGCTACTGCGTGTTTTAGTTTATTTTGAATAATAGTCTATATTAAGGGTTGAATGAATATCTAGAAGTAGGTTTTCCTTTTTTGATTTTTCTATAATTGATAAAATATGTTTTTTTGTTTCCAACAATTCTTTTATTCGTTCTGTGGATCCGGTTTTTGACACACCGGTGCGTTCTTGTAAACTAAATTCATTTATGGTGTGAAATTGAATTTTACTGTTTATGAGACTAAGAAGGATTTCTTTTGCCTCCTCAGAATTAAATTTTCCTTCAATTAGTTTTAATTTCTCCATTGCTTCGTTAATTTTTGTTTGTTACTCTATGGGTTTAAACTTGAAAAGTTGCTTTGTAAAAATTGGTTTTATGCTGTTGTTACTTTTTCACTTTTATCAATTTTTGATGGAGCAAAGTTCGTTTAAAGTAATTATAAAATATTATTTATATATTTGATATAACATATAATTTATTTTTATGAACTATACTTTACATCAGTTACAGGTTTATCTGAAGGTTGCCCAAACTCAAAGTGTAACAAAGGCATCAAAAGAGCTGCACTTATCTCAACCGGCAGTTTCTATTCAGCTAAAAAATTTTCAGGAACAATTTGAAATACCTTTGACAGAGGTCATAGGCAGAAAAATATACATAACAGATTTTGGGAAAGAAATTGCAGAAATCGCTGAAAATATAATACGCGAAGTTGAAACAATTAACTCAAGAACTTTGGCTTTTCAGGGTCAACTTTCAGGGCGCTTAAAAATTTCAATTGTATCTACCGGAAAATATGTAATGCCTTATTTCCTCTCTTCATTTGTTCAGCAAAATCAGGGTGTAAACCTGTCTTTAGATGTGACTAATAAATCCAAAGTCATTGAAAATCTCGAAAACAATGAAGTGGATATAGCACTCGTTTCAGTTCTTCCGGAAAAACTCAATGTAGAAAGCATTGAACTCATGGAGAACAAACTTTTTTTGATTGGTTCAAAAGGGCAAGATTTAAAAAAGGAACATCACAGTAAAGATATTTTTAGTAAAATACCATTGATATACAGAGAACAAGGCTCAGGTACCAGGCAGGTTATGGAAGAATTTATGAAGAAAAACAATCTTCCGGTGTTAAAAAAAATGGAACTCACATCAAATGAAGCTGTAAAACAAGCTGTTATTGCAGGGCTTGGGTATTCAGTAATGCCTATTATCGGGATCAAAAATGAGTTAAAAAACGGGGACCTGGAAATTATCCCTGTGGGAGGCTTTCCCATCAAATCAAATTGGCAGATTATTTGGATGAAAGGAAAAAAGTTTTCTCCTGTTGCTTTGGCCTACTTAAACCATATTAAAAAGGAAAAAAAGAAACTAATTAATTTAAATTTTGGGTGGTATGACAGGTATTAAAAATTAATAATCCGTTGATTCTTTTTTATCTTTTAAACCAAGCAAGCTTTTAAAGTTTACAGTTGGATGTCATATAACTTTTAATTATGATATTCATAAACTTTTATAATGTACAGATATGTTTAGTGTGTTTTGTTTGCTAAAGTTGTTAAAAACTGAAGTTGGTTTATTAAAAAGGTTTATTTTTAAATTTATGACTACTGTTTTTAAGCAAAAGATTATTAGTAATTCTAACTGTATGATAAAAAAATAATGACCTGATGAAAGATCACTACTTACTTCTGGCAAGTTTGGGTTTTGCTACGCTACTCATGGCTTGGTTACCATCAATTTCTGAAAAAATCAAAGTGAGCTCGCCAATCATTCTTTTACCTATAGGTATTTTACTTTACATTGTTGGAATCCCTTTGGGATGGACGGATTTACTTTGGAGTGACAATGTTATCATGATTTTTTCTGAAGCCATTGTCATTATATCATTGATGGGTGCCGGTTTAAAAATGGGAAGCGATTACAGTTTTAAGGCTTGGAAAAGACCTTTGTTACTCATTGCCATAACGATGCCTTTAACAATGTTAATGACCTATTTTATTGGGGCTTATTTTTTGGCTTTAAGTGTTCCAGCGTCATTGTTGCTGGCTGCTATTTTAACTCCAACAGATCCTGTCCTGGCCTCAGATGTTCAATTGGATGACCCGGAGCGGGAAGACAAGCTCAGGGATAAAATACGTTTTTCGCTTACCGCTGAGGCTGGCCTGAACGACGGCTTGGCCTTTCCTTTTACCTATCTTGCCGTTATGGTCGTCCAAGCAGGAAGTTTTGCGGCATTTAATTTTGGGGATTGGTTTTGGGATAAATTGTTGTTGAAAATTGTAATTGGTGTTCTAGTGGGTATTTTGATTGGTAGATTTACCGGATATATTCTTACTCATTTAAAACAATGGAAGGGTATTCAAACCTATGATGGATTTTTAGCACTTTCATTAACATTTGCTGTTTATGGTATTTCCGAATTGGTTCACGGCTATGGTTTTATGGCTGTTTTTTTTGCGGGACTCAGTTTGCGTTATTCAGAAAATGTTAGCGGAAAATATAAAAAGAAAATGCACGATTTCAATCACGAGATAGAACGTCTTTTAATTGTGGTTTGGATAATTTTATTCGGGGGTACTATTATGAATGGAATTTTGGATGTGACAGACTGGAAAGGCATTTTATTCAGTGCTACCTTTGTTTTAATTCTAAGACCTTTGGCCGGGATGATTGCTTTGGTGGGTATCAAAGATTCGGTTAAAAATAAGCTGGCGATTAGTTTTTTAGGTATACGCGGTGTGGGGTCAGTTTTTTATCTTTCCTGGGCCTTTATGCAAACAGATTTGTTTGAAAACAAATATGAGCTTTACTCAATTGCTGCATATATTATTCTATTTTCTATTATTTTACACGGAATCACAGCGCCTTCCATCATAAACTATTTTAAGAAAAACCCGAAGAAACATAAGCTGGATGATTTTTGAAAAGTGAAATATACACCTTTTGTACTCAAATCAGACAGACTTAGCAGCAATGAACAAAAACA
>NZ_CAXBAN010000215.1:0-4581 GCF_963973675.1 uncultured Planktosalinus sp.
AAAACAAAGTTGACGCCTGGGTTCCGGGAATTGGAGCCAATTATAAATTCAATAATGCATTTTCCCTTTTTGGAGGTGTGCATAAAGGGTTTGCGCCTCCGGGAACATCAGAGGGCAGTGACCCCGAAGAAAGTATCAATCTGGAATTGGGATCAAGGTTTAATTTCAAAGGCCTAAGAGGAGAATTAGTTGGTTTTTATAATGATTATGACAACCTGTTGGGAAGCGATTTGGCTGCATCAGGTGGTACAGGGTCTTTGGATCAGTTCAACGCCGGGCAAGCGATTGTTAAAGGAGTGGAATTGCTCCTCAATTATGATGTTTTACAAGCTGCAACAGGAAAACTGAAATTGCCAATCACACTATCTTATACTTTTACAGATGCCCAATTCCAATCTGATTTTGACAGTGCTATTGGAATATTCGGTGAAGTTAGTGAAGGAGATGAAATTCCTTACATTGCTAAAAACCAATTTAACATCACAGCTGCACTTGAAAACTCTAAATTCAATGTGAGCTTAAGCGGCAGATATACCGATGCACTAAGAACTGACGCTGGAAGCGGAAGCATCCCGGAGGAATTCAAAATAGGTAGTAATTTTATTGTAGATATGTCAGCAAAGTTCTTTTATTCTGAACGTGTAACGCTATTTACAAATATCAATAACCTTTTTGACAGTAAGTATGAAGTAGCAAGACTACCTGCAGGATTAAGGCCCGGAGCTCCGTTTATGGTGAATGCCGGAATTGGATATTCGTTTTAAACTAATCAAATAAGAATTAGCTATTTTGAGTGTGTTACAGCCTCTAATTGAATCCGTTCAATTAGAGGCTTTTTTAAATTAAAAGCCATTCAAAACATTCTTTAAATGTGCATGCATCTCGTCTGTATAATCCAAATGGGTTACTATTCTCAATTTACCCTGCCCCATTGAACTAATCCGAACGCCTTTAGTTTCAAGTTTCATCAGGAAGTCTGATTCGTTTATTGAGTCATTCAGATAAAAAATAACAATGTTGGTTTCTACAGCTTCCACTTCTTTGACATAAGATCTTCTTTTTAGTACATCCCCAAGTTCTTTCGCCTTTTCGTGATCTTCCCTTAGTCTGTCTATATGGTAGTCCAATGCATACAAGCCTGCTGCAGCCATATAGCCTATCTGGCGCATACCGCCACCAAGCACTTTACGCACCCGCATAGCGTTTTTCATTATTTTTCCATCGCCAATCAAAACACTGCCCAAAGGAGTTCCAAGTCCTTTTGACAAACAAATAGAAATAGTATCAAACACGTCTCCATATTGCTGTGCTTTCTCACCTTTTGCAACCAGCGCATTAAACAGTCGAGCTCCGTCAAGATGCAAGCCTAAATTATTTTTTTTACATACCTGTTTAATTTTTTTGATTTCTTCAAAATCATAACAAGCACCCCCACCCTTGTTGGTTGTGTTTTCAAGACAAACCAATGAAGTGAGCGGGCTGTGGTAAAAGTCGGGTGGATTGATATTTTCTTCAACCTGTAACGCAGTAATCATTCCCCGAGTTCCATCAATCAGTTTACAGGACACTCCGCTATTAAAAGAAACCCCGCCTCCTTCATAATTGTAAACGTGTGCCCATTTATCACAAATCAGTTGCTCACCTGGTTGTGTATGTAATTTAATGGCAGCTTGATTGGCCATACTTCCAGTTGGAAAAAATAAGGCCGTTTCTTTTCCAAAAAGAGTGGCCAATCGCTTTTCCAACTCATTTACAGTAGGGTCTTCTTTATATACATCGTCACCCACATTTGCATTCATAATTGTCTGAAGCATTCCTGGTGTTGGTTTTGTTACCGTATCACTTCTTAAATCTATAATCATAAACTAAAATTTCCCATAAAATTAAAGAAAATACTTGCGCTACACATTTTAAAAAATCTATTTTTGTTAAAAATTATAATTATGCTTCAAAGTGATCAAATCAAAGAGCTCCAAAAACGCATTAGCGCGTTGAGGAGGTATCTTTGACATAGATGCCAAAAAAATAGAAATCTCCAACGAAGAAGAAAAAACTTTTGACCCCAACTTTTGGAATAATGCCCGCGAAGCTGAAGCTTTTATGAAAGTGCTTCGGGTGAAAAAGAAGTGGGTTTCAGACTACAACAAAGCAGCAACATTGGTTGAAGAAAGCGCCGTGCTTTTTGAATTTTTCAAAGAAAACGAAGCCACTGAAGCTGAAGCACAAAATGCGTATAATCAAGCACTCAATGCAATTGAGGATTTAGAATTCAGAAATATGCTTTCTGAAGAAGGTGATAGTTTGAGTGCTGTTCTGCAAATTACAGCAGGTGCCGGGGGAACAGAAAGTTGCGACTGGGCAGCAATGCTCATGCGAATGTATATGATGTGGGCAGAAAAAAATAATTTCAAAGTAAAAGAACTCAATTACCAAGACGGTGATGTTGCAGGAATCAAAACTGTCACCCTTGAAATTGAGGGCGATTTTGCATTTGGCTGGCTTAAAGGTGAAAATGGAGTGCATCGATTGGTGCGAATCTCCCCGTTTGACAGTAATGCAAAACGTCACACTTCATTTGCATCGGTTTATGTGTACCCTTTGGTAGATGATACCATAGAAATTGAAATCAATCCCGCTGATATTGAAATCATAACCGCTCGATCCAGTGGTGCAGGTGGTCAAAATGTGAACAAAGTCGAAACCAAAGTACAACTAACACACAAACCTACAGGAATCCAAATTAGTTGCTCTGAAACCCGGTCACAACACGACAACCGTAACAGAGCTATGCAAATGCTAAAATCTCAACTTTATGAGATTGAACTTCAAAAACAAATGGAACAAAGAGAAGACATTGAAGCAGCTAAAAAGAAAATTGAATGGGGTTCACAAATCAGAAACTATGTGTTACATCCTTATAAGCTGGTAAAAGATGTTCGCACCGGTCACGAAAGTGGTAATACAGATGCAATACTAAATGGGGACATCGATAGTTTTTTGAAATCATTTCTGATGGAAACAGGACAAAAGGACGAAGAACAGAGTTTTTAATAGCTTATAAGAATTTAAATTTAATTTATAATTAAACAACAATACAATGAAGATATATCACAATCCGCGTTGCAGAAAATCGAGAGAAGGTCTTCAGATTTTAGTAGATTCAAAACAAGATTTTGAAGTTGTTTTATACCTTGAAAATACGCCTTCAAAAGAGGAGCTCAAGTCTGTCATTAAAAAATTAGACATCGCTCCCATTGATTTGATCAGAAAAGGTGAAAAGGACTGGAAAGAACACTTCAAAGGCAAAACCCTCACTGATGAAGAAATCATAGAGGCGATGCTCAACTATCCAAAACTCATAGAACGTCCCCTTGTTATCAAAAAGGACAAAGCTGTCATAGGCCGACCGCCTGAAAAAATTAAAGAGTTACTTTAATTGACTCAAAAAAGAAATCACTACTTTTCTGATATCTGCTGCTTTTTCTGATTCTTCAGGAGTATAAACCTCGGTCACTTTTTCATGCGCTGGTGTGAGAAAAGGAATATCCAATCCTTTCAATAAAAAATCACTAAATGCAACTGTATAGCTCTTTTGAGGTTCAATTTCTTTCCCGCCAACAAGCCAGTCTCCGGTTTCGTTTTGCATAAAGTTAAAACGCTGCAGATAAGCGCCGGTGCCTCGTGCACTTTTTCCGTAGTCTAAAACTTCTTTTAATAAACTACCTTCCAGTTTTACTTTTAAAACACTTCCGCCGAAAGGCAATACTCTAAAAATATCAACTGCTGTGACTTCATTTTCAAGCATATCATCTATTCTGATTGAACCCCCGTTGACAAGTGCCCCATCAACTTCATAATTGTAGGAAGCTGCCATTGACTCTGCTATGATTGCACCCATATTTGTTTGAATACCTCTGCTGGCACTGTCGGTTCCATCTAGGGGAACTTTGGCGATGTATATTTGTTGATAAGGATCGTCAACCACCTTTTTGATTTCATTTTCTAAAATCACATTCCACTCCTCAACAATTTCTTCAACAAAAGGCTGTGAGGGAACTTTTTCATCAACAGGAATCAATTCTGAATCAATCACCAGTCGTTTTTGATTTTTAAAAAAAGTGAGTGTATGTACATATATTGTTTTTGCATTGGCATCTGCTTTGGCGATTTTTGCTTTTCCGGCATCCAAAAGCATACTGTGATGCTCATGACCTCCCATTATAAGAGAAATCTCGCTAAAAGAATTAGCTAGGGTCTTATCCTGTGAAAGTCCTAAGTGTGTAAGTCCAATAATGATGTCTGAATTTTCATTCAATAGTGGCATCACTCTTCTGGTAGCTGAAATATAATCTTCATAAGCAACATAGGGCTGCGGATTGGAATCGAGGGTGACTCCAAAAAAACCTAAGGTGGCTTCAGTGCCATCCTCATCTGAAATTAATAGAGTGTAGGTTTCTTGCATCAATTCAGTCCGCCCATTCCTTTGAATTGCAAATGGTATGGTGTCTTGCTCAGAAACATGTTTCTCATTTGTTGCTATCCATTGAAAATTAGATTCGTTGAGTCGTTGCTGAAACTCAT
>NZ_CAXBAN010000216.1:0-4555 GCF_963973675.1 uncultured Planktosalinus sp.
AAACTCTTGTTGGAATCGATTTCAATAAACCAAGTTGTGGTGAGTGGAGACACCCGTTATGACCGGGTATCCAAACAAATTGAAGAAGACAACACCCTTGAATTTTTAAGCCGGTTTAAAGGCAATTCTTTATGTATTGTTGCGGGAAGTACCTGGCCGGAAGATGAAGACATTATGGTTGATTACATCAATCAATTGCCCGACAACCTCAAGTTTATCATTGCTCCGCATAACATCAAGCAAGATCAGATCAGTGCTTTTCAAAACCGTCTATCCCTAGCATGTGTTCAGTATTCACAAATCAAGGAAAAGGACGTAAGCAACTTCAAGGTTTTTATTTTAGACACCATCGGTCTTTTAAAAAAAGCGTATAGTTATGCTGACATTGCTTATGTAGGAGGCGGAATGGGCACTACAGGCTTACATAATATACTGGAAGCAGCCACTTTTGGCATTCCCTTGATGATAGGAAAAAATTATGAGAAATTTCCTGAGGCCAAAGCCTTGCAAAGCAGGGCCGGATTATTTTCGGTTGCAACCAAAGAAGAGTTTGATGAAGTTCTCAATAGACTGGCAACCAACAAAAGCTTTAGGGAAAAAACAGGAATGATTAACGGTCATTATGTACAAAACAATACCGGTGCAACTAAAATTATCCTTCAACACATTTCAGTATAGAAGACTAATTTCTATGAAAGCTTTCAAGTTTAATATTTTAGTAATACCTTGTAAAGCATAACCATTAAATCAACGTTCCTATGAAAAAAATTGTATGTATGCTCGTATTGGTTTTCACTACAAGTATTGTTTTTGTTTCCTGCAGAGAAACAAAGACCGAAACCAAAGAAGTTGTTAAAGAAGTTGAAGTTCAAACTGAAGAGCGAAAAGGGGCTGTAGAAAGAGCGGCCGAAAAGGTTGATGAAGAAGTCAACGAAGAAATTGACAAAGCCATAGACAAAATTGGCGATGACAATTAATGAAACTATAAACTAATGCATATTATCATGCATTAGTTTATTTTTTTTAACTGGCTTTTCAGTTCACTCATAGAATCTTTGAGTTCTTTAAGCAAACTGCTTTCTTCGGGTTCTTCGATTCCAAAAGTTAATTTACTGTTCACCAGCCACAATTCCTGAATATCAGAATAACTAATATCAACAGGTAAATAACCTTCGTTGAATGAAATCAGCTTTACTTTTCTTTTTTGAGGGTGATGTTGAATTTTTTTCACCAAGACTGAGTCATTTAGAACTACTACATAAACACGCTCATTCATAATTTCTTCTAAAGAGGAAATTGCTTTTCCAATCACCCAATCGCCGGGTTTTATAGCCGGCAGCATACTATCTCCTTCTACTTGAAAACCTCTGTATGTAGCGTTTCTATATTGCGGCAGGGGCAAATCAAAAGCAGGCAAGCGTTCATACCACTGCGGATCCTGTAAATTATGTGGATAACCGGCAGCCGCTTTTTCATTTACCATTAATATATTTTCATTGTCCTGCGAATTCAGTGAAATAACTTTTGGCAGAATTGAAGGGTTTTTGGCTTGTAGATACTTTTCATTTGATTCACCGTACAACCATAGCGGATTTATTTGAAAAAGCTTTATCAGGCCCATCACAACTTGTCCTGATATTTTTGTTTTTCCCCTTTCTATATCTGCCGTGGTTGACGGTATAAAAAGTAACTTGGCAAATTGTTGCTGGGTATAACGCAACTCTTCCCTGACTTGCTTAAAACGATGTGCTTCAATAGGTAGTTTTGTGTTCATAGAATTTAATAAAATTTAAATTTACAAAATATATTGGATTATATCCAACTTTGTATGGAATATATTTAGTTTAAAATTCTTTATGATACATGTTAAAATTTTCAAAAATTATAATAACTTTGTCAATTAATAACCATTAAAACTTTAAACAATGAAAAAAATATTTCTAAGTATTTTTGTTCTGGTATTTACTTTTGCGTTTACTTCTTGCAGAGACACTGAAAAGAAAGCTGAAGACTCTATGAACGATGCCATTGAATCTGTAGAAGAAGCTGCAGAAGACACCGAAGAAGCAATAGAAGAAGCTGCTGAAGAAGCGGGAGATGCTATGGATGAAGCTGCAGACTCTGCAGAAAATGCAATCGACGATGCAAGTGAAGAGGTAGAAAAAGCTGCTTCAGATGCTAAAGAATCAATGAAAGATGCTGCTCAATAATTAGAAGCGTCTTTTTTTTAAAAACGAAACTCCCTTTTGGGAGTTTTTTTTATGTCTAATTTTAACATTGTTGATAAGATGTTGATAATTTTTGATATACAATATCGTTTAAATGCATTTTTTATCGTTTATTGGTATCAAATTCTAACTTAAAAATTACACTCATGAAAAAATTAATGTTTATTTTAGGCATGCTTGCTTTAGTTGCGAGTTGCACCCCGGAATCTATTGAATCAGACGAACAGAACCTAGACAAAGCGAAATATGAAATACCGCCAAACGGATAGGAAAAACCAACTTATAAAGGGCGGCGTAATCTCAATAATATTGATTTCTACGCCCTTTTTATTTTATATGTATAAGTATGCCCCTGCCGACCAAACAAGTTGGGATACATTTTTAGGCACCTTTGAAGCCGGTGCTTTTAGCAATGTACAAAATTACATGCACGCTTTATTTACTAAAATTACTTTTGTGATTTTAACCGGTTTATGGTTTTTAACCTCGAATAAATGGTGGCGCTATGCTATTTTAGTTCCCTTTACGATGTTCCTTTTTCAACTTTCGGGCGTAATCAGCTATAAGGTGATGTATATGGATGAGTATGATTTTTGGGATGCCTTACCTTTTATTTTGCCCATTATTTTCTTTTTAGCCTTTATCTCTCATCGTTTAAGCAAAAGAAAACCAAGCTCTACACTAGATGAAGAAGCTGACGAAGAAATCAAGAAAATGTTTAGTGACGAGATTTAGTTATTATTCAAATTTCAACTAGTAATTTAAAAATAAATAAAGCCCAATAAAAAAAGCCTTGCAACAACTTGTTGCAAGGCTTTTTAAGTACTCGGGATGGGACTTGAACCCATACGGGCATTACTGCCCACTGGATTTTAAGTCCAGCGTGTCTACCAATTCCACCACCCGAGCGTAGTAAAAAAATCCGCCTGAAAGCGGATTGGCTTATCGAGCGAAAAACGGGATTCGAACCCGCGACCTCCACCTTGGCAAGGTGGCGCTCTACCAACTGAGCTATTTTCGCAATTTCAATACTCGCATAAGCGGGTATCTCGTCAATATTTTTATCAGAACTTTGTATTTTTTAGCTTTTACAAGCGGATGCAAATTTAAAACTTTTTTAGCAATACCAAAGGTTTTTCAAAAAAAAGTAAATTAAACTATTGTTTATTTTTTTAAACGCATTTTATCTTTTCTAACCAACATGCGTTTTATTTCATTCAGCTTCATTAATGCCTCTACAGGAGTAAGAGTATCTATGTCTAAATCAATGATTTCATCTCTTATTTCTTCCAGGAGGGGGTCATCAAGATTGAAAAAACTGAGTTGCAATTCTTCATTGCCCACTTGTTTGATTTTATCTGCTAATTCATCAGATGAATGGGACTTCTCAAGTTTGACTAGCATTTTATTGGCGCGTTGCAATACTTGTTTAGGCATTCCTGCCATTTTGGCCACGTGAATTCCAAAACTGTGTGCTGAACCTCCGGGGCTTAATTTCCGTAAAAAAAGCACATTGTCTTTCAATTCCTTTACCGAAACGTTGTAATTTTTTATTCGGTCAAAGGTTTCTGCCATTTCATTCAGTTCATGATAGTGGGTCGCAAACAAGGTTTTGGGTCTTCCGGGGTGTTGGTGTAAAAACTCGCTGATGGCCCAGGCAATGGATATACCATCATAGGTACTGGTACCTCTTCCAATCTCGTCAAGCAACACCAAACTTCGTTCTGAAATATTGTTTAGAATACTTGCTGTCTCATTCATTTCAACCATAAAGGTAGATTCTCCCATAGAGATATTGTCACTGGCCCCTACACGAGTGAAAATGCGATCTACACACCCCATTCTAACAGCTCTTGCGGGTACAAAGCTCCCAATCTGTGCTAACAGAACAATCAATGCCGTTTGTCTTAAAATGGCAGACTTCCCACTCATATTGGGCCCGGTAATCATAATGATTTGTTGTTCATCTCTATCCAAAAAGACATCATTGGGAATAAAGGGTTCATCGGGTGACAGTTGTTTTTCAATTACCGGGTGCCGCCCGTCTTTAATATCAATTTCAAAGGTATCATCCAGCAGTGGGCGTGTGTAGTTATTTTCGGCGGCGTGTTGTGCAAAGGAGCACAAGCAATCTAAACGCCCTATAAGCGCTGCGTTTTGTTGCACTTGTGTGATATAGTTACCTATCCAGTTCACTAGTTTTGAAAAGTACTCCTGCTCAAGTGCCAGTATTTTTTCTTCGGCTCCCAGAATTTTGTTTTCATACTCTTTGAGTTCTTCTGTTATGTAGCGTTCAGCATTGACCAGGGTTTGTTTTCTAATCCAGT
>NZ_CAXBAN010000217.1:0-4551 GCF_963973675.1 uncultured Planktosalinus sp.
GCTTGGACTATCAGGTTATCAATGCCGGACTGAGTGGTGAAACTACAGCCAGTGGCAAGAACCGAATCAACTGGGTACTCAATCAACATGTTGATTTATTTGTTCTTGAGCTGGGTTCCAATGATGGATTGAGGGGGGTGCCTTTGAGTGAAACCAAAAACAACCTGCAGGAAATCATCGATTTTGTCAAAGAGAAAAACCAGGATGCCCAAATTATCCTTGCCGGTATGGAAATTCCGCCCAATATGGGTCCGGAATACACCTCTACTTTCAGGACGCTTTTTCCTGAACTTGCGAGCGCAAATGATCTTTACTTAATACCCTTTTTACTTGAAGACGTTGGAGGAGTTCCTGAACTGAATCAGCGCGACGGAATACACCCTACGGAAGAGGGCCACCAACTCATGGCCAGAAATGTCTGGGAAGTTTTGGGGCCTCTACTTAAAAAAGAAGCTGAATAGGTTTATACAATACTTACTAAAGACCATGCACATACTCATACACCCTGTTTATTTTGGTTCAATTGCAAACTTTGTTGCAATCGCAAAAGCAGAAAAAATCACTTTTGAAAAGGAAGACAACTACCAAAAACAAACCTACAGAAACCGCACATTCATTGCTACTCCCGAAGGTCCCTTGTTGCTTAATATTCCCATCAAACACACCTCCAAGGGCAAACGTGGAGAACGTCAGCGCAGCCATCAAAAATATAAAAATGTGTGTATTGAAAACGATTTTCCGTGGCAGCGTGCGCACTGGAAGTCGATTCAGATTGCATATCGCACCTCCCCTTTTTTTGAATTCTATGAAGACGATTTTGCGCCCTTGTATCAAAAACCTTTTCGTTCATTAATGGAGTTTAATCTAGAGTGTTTTAAGGTTGTTTCTGAGGCCCTTGGTTTGGAACAGGAGATTTATTTCACCAATGAATATCATAAAAAGGCTGATGCCTTTCAGGATTACAGGTATCTGGTCAAAGCTAAAAACGAATTGACTTTTGTGAACAGTCCATATACGCAGGTACTGGAGAAACATCATGGGTTTTTACCAAACCTTTCCATACTTGATTTACTTTTTAATGAGGGCACTAATGCCTTGCACTATCTGGAAAGTCAATCGCTATGAGTCTTCAGTTTTTTGTTCACTATGGGATGCATTTTTTAGTGCCACTGGGCATTGGGTTCCTATTTTTTAGAAATTCCTATATTAGGGTTTATTTGATTTTTTTACTCGCAATGCTCATTGATCTGGATCATCTTTTGGCAGATCCTGTTTTTGACCCTAACCGCTGTAGTATAGGGTTTCATCTGCTACACAGTTATGCTGCCATTGGGCTTTATTCTTTACTGTTGTTTTTTACCAAAACGCGAATTGCAGGCTTTGCTTTGTTGTGGCACATCTTTACGGATGCCGTAGATTGTTTGTGGATTTGAATCAATTCCAGCTCAATACAGAAGAGATTGCATAATGATCAGAAAGTTTTTCGCTGTGGGTTTCAAAACTGTTTACCATAAAAGCCGGGTCGGAAAAAATAAAATCGATGCGTAATGGAATTTTTTTTAATTCAAAAGTTTTTCCTAAACCCTTTCCTCTTTCAGCAAAGGCGTCTTTTTTGGCACCTTTAATTTTTCTGTAGACATATGAAAAGGCGGTATTGTTCAGATCGGCTGTAACAATTGTTTTATAGTTGTTATTGTTGCTGTGTTCCACAAATTTTTCAGCCTGGGACTGCTGAATTTGAAAAGCGTTTGCAATTCTTCTTAAAAGTCGTTTAGACCGTTCCTGGTCAAAATCAACATCCGCTTCATTGATTTGAATAGATTGTAAATGAACATTGTAAATGCGAATGGTATCAAGGGCTTTAACCACATCTACAAAAATAGCGTTGTTTGAGGTGTTTTCAAACAGGAGGTTTCCTGAGTTTACAATGGGGTATTTGGAATAAATAGCCTGACCAAAGCCCGGTTTTTGCTTTTTTAACTCAATATACTTATGCACATAGTCTTTTAAATCAATTTCGGAGTTATTAGAATATTCCTGAAAGCTGATTATTTCAGGGTTGTTTTTTTTAATCAGGCTGTTAATTTGCAGGGGAATATCTTTTGCAGGTAACCAATTATAATTATTGAACAACCTTACATTGAAGCTCATTACATTCAATTGTTTTTCCTGTAAGGGTGGCGGGTCTGTCATCAGTATTCTGTAAAATGAATTGAACTGAATAAAACAGATTGCAAGAATTATTAAGGAAAATAGCATTTGCCGTTTCAGTCGTAACAACCAATAAACAAAAAACAACAAATTGATGAGCAATAAAGGAGAAACCACTAAACTCAACACTCCAATAAACGGAAAGCTCTTTGGTGGAATAAAAGGCACCAGCAACGATAGCAACAAAGCCAGGGCAAACAACGAGTTAAAAAAATAAAGTACTTTACCTATAAACCCCAATTTTTTCATGCTTACTCTTCGTTACCGGATTTAAACAGAAAATCTTTTTCTTCCTTGCTCAGACTTTCATATCCACTTTTACTTATTTTATCAAGAATGGCATCAATTTTTTTTTGCTTATTATTTTTATCTTCTCTTTTAGGAGTTTGTTTAGTGGATTTGGTGTTGCGGTGCACTGTTCTAAAAGGTTTCTTTTTAGGGCTTGTAAACAGCCCCACAAACCAGTCTGAAATTGATTCCCACCAGGCACCAATGTCATTGCCTTTATCCAGTTGTTTTACATATACATACCCAAGCAAAGCACCTCCCAGGTGAGCGAGATGACCGCCGGCATTGCCCATCGGCATTCTGATCAAATCAAGTACGACAAAGAACGCAGCAATTTGCCATAGTTTTACCGTTCCCAAAAACAGTAACCGAATGCCCAAATGAGGCACTTTGGTTGCAATCCCCACCAATATGGCCATTACAGAGGCTGACGCGCCCATCATATAGGATCTACCTGTTCCCGAAAAAGCGGGAAACACATTGTAACTCAACATATAAATCAAGGCTCCACTGATAGCGCCGAGAAAATAAAAATTAAGCAAGCGTTTGGGAGTAAAATAGGTCAAAAAGTAATTCCCAAAGTAGTATAAAATGAGCATATTAAAGAAAATATGAAGCAAGCCCTGATGCATAAATGCATAGGTAATAATACTCCAGGGTTTAAAAAGCAGGTCTTCAGGGTCTTTTGAAAACACGAGCCAGTCTGAGATACTGTTCAAAGGCCATTCAAACAAAAACAAGACTACCTGAATCAAGTACATCAACACAAAAACAAGCACATTGACGAGAATCAGTTTCTCAACCACATTGGCCATTTTATACTTGTATTTTGCTTGTTCGAGTGCGTTCATTTAGCTTTTTATTTAAAATAAATCAAAGAAAGGATTAATACCATCTGTTTTGGTTAAAGCTGTTTTTCTTCCAATACCACATCATAATGAACCCAAACAGGGCTCCCCCCAGGTGTGCCCAATTGGCGATGTTCTGTCCGAATATTGAAAAGCCTGTTAGTCCTGAAAACAAATCTAAAAGTAGTAAAACCGGAATAAAAAACTTCGCTTTTATAGGAACAGGCACAAAAATAAGGAACAATTCCACATTTGGAAACATCATAGCAAAAGCCACCAGGATACCGTAAATGGCACCTGAAGCTCCTACGGCAGGGGTCATATAAGCAGCATAAAAGCTTTCGATGGTGTCTTTAGACATCACATCGAGAAGGCTGGTGCGATACTGTCCTGTTGAAAGCATGTTCTGAATTTCGGCAGGAGCCAATCCGGCTTGAAGCAGGGCGTCATAGCCTGCCTGAAAGTGGTAATAGTTCACCAGACTATGAATTAATGCTGCACCCAGACCTGCTGAAAAGTAGAAGAAGATAAATTTGTTTCTGCCCCAGAGTTGTTCGAGTGGGCCTCCAAACGCCCATAAAGCATACATATTGAAGAGAATATGTGTTACTCCGCCGTGCATAAACATATGCGTGAGGGGTTGCCAAATTTCAAAGTTTGGGTTTTCAAAGAAAAACAAGGAAAAAAGCCTGTAAGCTTCATCTCCCAGTGACATTGACCCTACAAAAAAGAGAATGTTGATAATCAGCAGTACTTTGACAGTTTCAGTAATCCTACCCATAATGTTTGCTTATGCTACAATTTAATATTAGTTACTTATTTTAAAATCTTTTTTCTAAATCTACCAATGGAACGGTAATGAATACTACTTTATTTTCCGGTGATACTGTGGGCTCCTTACAAGCAAACAAACAATTCACTAGATGTTCCTGTTGTTCTTTGCCCAGGGATATTCCTGATTTTACAGCCAGTGATTTAGCCATTGATTTTGATAAGACATCATTTTGACTAAATCCGGCATCAGGCACATCATTGCTGAGATCATCCAGTAAGTTTTCCATTATTTTTTGAACTCCCGACTCGGTTGTTATGGTTGGAATTCCTTTTACTTGAATGCGGTCATCCAGAAAACTTTCAAATGAAAACCCTGTAAATTCCAGTTGTTCTTTAACACTTTGAAGCAATGCCACATCTTTTTTGGAAA
>NZ_CAXBAN010000218.1:0-4540 GCF_963973675.1 uncultured Planktosalinus sp.
TCTTTTAACCCCCTTTGGACAGACAATACATTTCACAACAATGGGCTGGATGAATCTTTTACAGATTTGGGACTGGGAAATGTAACAGGCGATCCACGCGACAATGGAAAATTTAAAGCTCCTTCACTCAGAAACCTTGCTTTTACAGCACCCTACATGCACGACGGCCGATTTGAAACCCTGGATGAAGTAATCAACCACTACAGTGAAGGACTGGTGTTTTCTGAAACCATCGACCCCCTTATGAAAGCAGTAGCCCAAGGAGGTGTCCAACTTTCTGAAGAGGATAAAGCAGACCTCAAAGCTTTTCTACTATCACTTTCAGATCCCGGGTTTATTAACAATCCTGATTTTCAGAACCCTAATTAATACTTATTTAATTCTTTATAAACAAATTACATATTAAAATAATCAATCAGGTTGCACCCTTAATAACTTGTACCCGCAACCTTCATCGCAATACAAGGGTTCGGGCACAAGACTTATAACATTATTGCCACCAAATGCTATTTTATAGGTCATACTGGGGATAAGATATAAGTTAAAGTCTGTACAATTTGGATAGAAGTCAATCAAATCTTGGTTTAAGTGAAACACTAATTCACCTACACAAGTAATTTCACCTGTTGTAACTAATTCATTTGAATTTGAAAAAGTATAAGTAAATCCATTATCTACTGGAACCCAAAACCCAGGCCCACCTTCACTAATATAACTCTCTGTATGTTTCCAAGTACCATATAACTTATTTTGTGTGTCACTATTATCATCGTTTTTTGAACAAGAAGTGCATAAAATAAATAAAAAAATTAATTGTATGTGTTTCATAAATCTAAAAAAACTTAATGTTGAATAAGTAATTGCATTTGTATAATCTCCAAACCATTATAATAATTCAAGAAATAAAGTCCATTTGGTAAATTAACAGTATTTATTGTTTTAACGGTATTAGAGGTTTCTCCATAGTATTTTAAAACACCATAAATATCGTAAAAATTAAAATGTGAAAATTAAATGGCTTGGATTATTTAATTGTTGTTATTACTTAAAAACAAAGTTTTCACCATCTAATTTTATAATAAATCTAACACCAAAAGACACTAGAAAAATTGTATATTTGTGCCATTATTTAGAACAAATCTACTTAAGATGATTAAAGTTAGTGATACTGCAAAAACAAAACTCGCTCAGCTGATGGCTGAAGAAGGTTATCGTGTAGAAACAGACTTTGTGAGAGTAGGCGTAAAAAGTGGAGGCTGCTCCGGTTTGTCTTATGAATTAAATTTTGACAACAATACACTTGAAGACGACAAACTGTTTGAAGACAATGCCGTTAAAATTGTAGTTAACAAGAAAAGCTTTCTTTATCTGGTGGGCACTACTCTGGAGTACAGTGGTGGTTTGAACGGGAAAGGCTTTGTTTTCAATAACCCAAACGCTAACAGAACCTGTGGTTGTGGAGAAAGTTTTTCGTTATAACAAAATATAAAAGATATGAGTAAATATACCGAAGACGACTTACAAAAAGAGCTGGAAACCAAAGAATACAAATATGGTTTCTACACAGATATTCAATCTGATACTTTTCCTGTGGGTCTAAATGAAGAAGTTGTAAAAGCCATATCCATAAAGAAAGAAGAACCCGCATGGATGACAGAATGGCGTCTAGAATCTTTTAGATACTGGAAAGAAATGATTGAACCCGAGTGGGCCAATGTGCATTATCAAAAACCCGATTTTCAGGCGATTTCCTATTACTCGGCACCCAACTCAAAACCCAAATATGACAGCCTTGACGAAGTAGACCCTGAACTACTCGACACCTTTAAAAGACTTGGCATCTCAATTGATGAACAAAAAAAATTGGCTGGAGTGGCAGTTGATATCGTAATGGATTCTGTTTCTGTGGCAACAACTTTTAAGAAAACACTGGCTGAAAAAGGCATCATTTTTTGTTCAATCTCAGAAGCCATTAAGGAACATCCTGAATTGGTAAAAAAATATCTCGGCACAGTTGTTCCACAAAAAGACAACTTTTATGCCGCATTAAACTCTGCCGTTTTTAGCGATGGTTCATTTTGTTACATTCCAAAAGGTGTTAAATGCCCGATGGAATTATCAACATATTTTAGAATCAACCAGGCCGGAACAGGTCAATTTGAAAGAACCCTGGTTATCGCCGATGAAGGAAGCTATGTGAGTTACCTCGAAGGCTGTACAGCACCATCACGTGATGAAAACCAATTGCACGCTGCCGTGGTTGAACTCATCGCTCTGGACAATGCTGAAATCAAATATTCAACCGTTCAAAACTGGTACCCCGGAAATAAAGAAGGAAAAGGTGGCGTTTACAACTTTGTTACCAAAAGAGGACTTTGTGAGAAAAATGCTAAAATATCCTGGACCCAAGTTGAAACAGGTAGTGCCGTTACGTGGAAATATCCAAGTTGCGTACTGAAAGGTGACAACTCCATTGGAGAATTTTATTCCATTGCTGTTACCAACAACTTTCAGCAAGCAGACACCGGAACAAAAATGATTCACCTTGGTAAAAACACCCGAAGCACCATCATTTCTAAAGGTATTTCAGCAGGGCAATCACAAAACTCCTATCGCGGATTGGTTCAAATAAGCCCACGCGCAGAAAACGCACGCAACTTTTCTCAATGTGACTCTTTATTGATGGGAAATAAATGTGGTGCACATACATTTCCATACATAGAAACAAAAAATAAAACCGCAAAAATAGAACATGAGGCCACTACCTCAAAAATTGGTGAAGATCAAATATTTTATTGCAACCAACGCGGTATAGATACAGAAAAAGCAATTGCTCTAATTGTAAACGGATTTAGTAAAGAAGTACTAAACAAACTCCCAATGGAGTTTGCAGTAGAAGCTCAAAAGCTATTAGAAATAAGCCTTGAAGGCTCAGTAGGATAAACATAAAACAATCAAATTATACTTAACCAATGAAAAAGATTTTTGTTCTATTAACTGCTCTCGTTGTCTTTACAGCTTGTAAAAACAACGATAAATCTGCCGAATCAGGAGATAATATCAAAGAAATTTCAGCAGACTTTATTTATCTTGATGATGCGGCCGTTTTAAAAGGAAGCGACTTTATTTATGGAGTAAAAATTGACGACAAGGCCAAAGAGCTTGCAAAACAAGTAGAGCCAATTAAAGCGGATGAGTTTGATATGGTTCCTGTGGTTATTAAAGGTATAGTGAGTAAAAAAAATGATAATGAAGAAGGCTGGGAAGATGTAGTTACCATTACAGAAATTATTACTGTAAGTAAAACACCTTCAAAGCCAGATGTAAAACTTGAATAGAAAAAGATGTTAAAAATCAATAACTTACACGCAGGTGTTGAAGATACCGAAATTTTAAAAGGAATTAACCTTGAAATTAATTCAGGTGAAGTGCACGCTATAATGGGTCCAAACGGTTCCGGAAAAAGCACACTCGCCTCTGTCATAGCCGGAAAGGAAGAGTTTGAAGTTACAGACGGAAGCATGTTCTTTGAAGCTGAAGACATCGCTGATCTCGCTCCCGAGGAGCGCGCACACAAAGGCATCTTTTTGTCATTTCAGTACCCGGTGGAAATCCCCGGTGTATCTGTTACCAATTTTATAAAAACAGCTATCAACGAGGGCCGAAAAGCACAAGGGCTTGATGATATGCCTGCCAATGAAATGCTTAAAAAAATAAAAGAAAAAGCTGCATTATTTGAAATGGACCGAAAATTTCTTTCGCGTTCACTCAACGAAGGCTTTTCGGGTGGTGAGAAAAAAAGAAATGAAATATTTCAAATGGCTATGCTCGAACCCAAATTGGCCATTCTTGACGAAACAGATTCAGGCCTCGATATTGATGCCTTACGCATTGTTGCTAACGGTGTAAACAAGTTGAAAAGCGACAATAATGCTGTTTTGGTAATCACTCACTACCAACGCCTATTGGACTATATTATTCCAGACTTTGTCCACGTACTTGTCGACGGTAAAATAGTAAAAACCGGGTCAAAAGAACTCGCTTATGAGCTGGAAGAACGCGGTTATGACTGGATCAAAGAAGAAGCCAAAACCGTTTAAGTGTTTTTAGTTTAAGGAATCAAACCTGAACAAAAACTTTTAAATATTAACAAAACTTAATATGAGTTTAAAAGATAAATTAGTTTCCTCATTTTTTGCATTCGAAGATTATATCGATGCAGATTCTCATATCCATGAGATCAGAAACAAAGCTATCAAAACCTTTGAGGAAACAGGTTTCCCTACAAAAAAAGAAGAGGCTTGGAAATACACCTCTCTCAATTCCGTTTTAAAGGATGACTATTGCATTTTCCCAAAAAAAGAAAATTCAGTTGAATTCAAAGAGGTGAAAAAATATTTTCTGCATGAAATAGACACCTACAAAATTGTTTTTATTGATGGTGTTTACAACTCATTTTTGTCTGAAACAACACACGATAAAGTAGATGTATGTTTGATGTCTTCTGCCTTGAGCAAACCAAAATATAAAGCAGTGATTG
>NZ_CAXBAN010000219.1:0-4498 GCF_963973675.1 uncultured Planktosalinus sp.
GTTGCAGGAACATCCGATGAGTATGAATATTCAGTTGATTGTGTAAATGAAAACTCAACAACTGCGTTTTCCTGGTCTCAAAATGGGGATACTGTAACAGTAACCGAATCCGGTCTGACAGCATCGGCTGCTCAAGACGGAAACAAATTAACACTAGTTGTTCCAAATGGTTTTGAGATTCCTGTTGAACAAGGTGGTGGTACGGCAACGGTTACTGAAAATTTGACCATTGAATATACGAAACAGTAACACTGTTTAAAGTGTCTGAAATTTAAAGCCTCTTGATAGTTCAAGGGGCTTTTGATTTTTAATGCGCCTCCAGCCAGTTGCTGCCTTCACCCAAATCAACATCCAAAGGCACTTCGAGCTTAAATGCGTTTTCCATTTCGGTTTTGATAAGGGTTTTTACTTGTTCAAGTTCGGGTTTGTAAGCGTCAAAAACCAATTCGTCATGCACCTGAAGCAGCATCTTGGTTTTGTAATCTCCTTCAACAAGTTTATTGTAAATAGAAATCATCGCGATTTTGATGATGTCTGCAGCGCTTCCCTGGATGGGGGCATTCACGGCATTGCGCTCTGCCGCACCGCGCACCACGGCGTTTTGTGAATTAATGTCTTTTAAATAACGCCTTCTGCCCAAAACGGTTTGTACATAACCATTTTCACGGGCAAAATCAACCTGTTCTGCCATATAGCTTTTTAGCTTGGGATAGGTCTCATAATAAGTGTCAATCAATTCCTTGCCTTCGGTGCGGTTGAGGTCAGTTTGATTGCTCAACCCAAAGGCCGAAACTCCATAAATAATCCCAAAATTCACCGTTTTCGCATTGCCACGCTGCTCACGGGTGACCTCTTCAATAGGGACATTAAACACCTTTGAAGCAGTGGAAGCATGAATATCTTCACCGTTTTTAAATGCTTGCATCATTTTGGGCTCCTTGCTTAATGCGGCGATAATGCGCAATTCTATCTGCGAATAATCAGCTGCGAGCAGGGTGTATTCTTCATTTCTGGGAACAAACGCTTTGCGCACTTCGCGGCCACGTTCTGTTCTTATGGGGATGTTTTGCAAGTTGGGATTGTTGCTACTCAACCGGCCGGTAGCGGCGACGGTTTGCATATAGTCAGTATGCACCCTTCCGGTCACAGGGCTTACCTGGTTGGGCAAAGCGTCCACATAGGTGCTTTTCAGTTTGCTCAATCCACGGTATTCCAATACGTCCCTGATGATTTTATGGTCTTTTGCCAAAACCGAAAGCACATCTTCTGCAGTGGAATATTGCCCGGTTTTGGTTTTTTTCGGTTTTTTGACAAGTTGCATTTTTTCAAAAAGGATTTCGCCCAACTGTTTTGGCGAAGCGATATTAAAGGTCTCGCCGGCTTCCTTGTAGATTTCTTTTTCTAAGTGTAAAATATCGTCATCCAGCTTTCGCGAAAGCGAATTCAAAAAATCAGCATCCAGACGAATGCCTTCAAGCTCCATATGAGCCAGCACAGATACCAAGGGGATTTCAATCTCATCAAAAAGTTTTTGGGTATTGGCTTCGCCCAGTTCTTTTTCAAAATGATGCTTGAGTTGTAGGGTGATGTCTGCGTCTTCAACGGCATATTCGGTTTGTTTCTCAAGGGGCACATCGCGCATTGATTGTTGGTTTTTACCTTTTTTGCCAATCAATTCGGTGATGGAAACGGGGGTATAATTTAAATAGGTTTCTGCCAGCACATCCATATTGTGGCGCATATCAGGGTTGATGAGGTAATGTGCCAGCATGGTGTCAAATAGTTTGCCTTTAATGGTGACGTTGTATTTAGCGAGCACTTTGATGTCATATTTTAAATTCTGGCCTACTTTTTCAATGCCTTTAGCTTCAAAAAACGGGCGTAGTTGCTCAATAATTTCCTGTGCTTCTTCTTTATTTTCAGGAAAAGGAAGGTAAAACCCCTTACCGGTTTCCCAGGAAAATGCGATACCCACGAGTTCGGCTTCCAGTGGGTCAAGCGAAGTAGTTTCAGTATCAAAACATACCGATTTTTGCTTCATAAGGTTTTGAAGAAACAGCTTGGTGCCCATTCCCGCTTGCACGGTCTGGTAAAAATGATCCGTGTCTTTAATGGTTTTGCGAGAAGAAGTCATCGTGATATTTTCTGAAGTTCCCCCTTCTGCATCAAAAAGTGAGAACTGGCCCGCACCAGCAGCCTTTCCTTTTGAGCTGTCTGATGAAGAAGCCGTTTTTTTGGTTTCTTCAGCAGGTGTGTTTGAGCTTTCAGAACTAAACAACTGTAAAAACTGATCTTTCAGCCTTCTGAATTCGAGTTCTTCAAAGATTTCCTGTACTTTTTCGCCATCAGGCATGGAGAGTTCATAGTCTTTAGCATCAAAGGTGACATCACAATCGATAAGTATTTTAGCCAGTTCTTTGGATAGCATTCCCAGCTCGGCATTTTCTTCTACCTTTTCTTTCATTTTGACTTTGAGCTTGTCAGTATTGGCCAAAAGGTTTTCCATGGTCTCAAACTCGGCAATAAATTTTTTAGCTGTTTTTTCACCCACACCGGGAAGCCCGGGAATGTTGTCTGAGGCATCACCCATCATTCCCAAAAAGTCAATGACCTGTTCAGGGCGTTTGACGCCAAACTTTTTCTGAACCTCTGGAATTCCCCAAATCTCGATACCATTTCCCATTCTGGCAGGACGGTACATAAATATATTTTCGGAAACGAGTTGGGCAAAATCTTTATCGGGTGTGACCATATAGACTTTATAGCCTTCTTTTTCGGCTTGTTTAGCCAGGGTGCCAATCACATCATCGGCCTCACAACCGGGAAGCACTACCACGGGTATGTGCATGGCTTTCAAAATATCCTGAATATAAGGAATGGCAATCATAATGGGCTCAGGCGTGGCATCGCGATTGGCTTTGTATTCGCTGTACAATTCATTGCGCACATCACTGCCGCCTTTATCAAAACACACGGCCAGATGGTCTGGCTTTTCCCTTCTGATGACATCCAGTAACGAATTCATAAATCCCATAATCGCTGAAGTATCCATCCCTTTGGAATTGATGCGCGGATTTTTGATAAAAGCATAATAACCCCTGAAAATAAGCGCATAAGCATCCAGCAGGAAAAGTCGTTTTTGTTCGGCCATGGGTGATTGAATTTTAGCTTATAAAATTACAAAACTTATATGGGCAATTAAAATGGAAATCGTATTTTTCAAATTAATGTGACGGGTGTTTTAGGTTTATAGTATCAAGTTCAATTATGGGTCATAGGAATTTGGAATGTCTAAAGTCATAAGTCGTTAATCTACAATTTGATAGTTTTTTCACAAAGGAGCGCCCAACTCTTAAGTTTAGTTGGGGGTAACTCCCAAAATGACTGTTGTAGTGGGAAAGCGGTTCCAAAGTAATTTATGTAAAAATAGTTTACCTTTGTATCACGTTGATTAGAGGTTTTTAGTTTAATAAAATCGTTAATGTATCTAAAAGAGTTAAAAAATGAATTACAAAATGTCCTTTCAGGAAAGAGTGTCTCTAGCTATGATGCTGTTATCCAAGCAGTTGCCGGTCAACTTAGAACAAGCCAAAGAGCAAGCCCAATGGCTGAAGCAAAGCACCAAAACAAAAACGAAGAAACAAAGAAGTTAATTGAATTTGCTTCAAATCATAACTTATTTATTGATACTATCGATGAATCTAAATTTATTTCTCAAGGAGCAGAACAAAAAGTTTATATTCAAGACAGTCAATATGTTATAAAACTCAATGATGCTATCTACTATGCCTCTTGGGAAGATTATTTTTACAATCTCTTGTTGCATAATTATTTCTTTGCAGATACGCATTACCAATTGTTAGGGTTTTATCAAAACCAGGATACACTTTTTGCTGTTGTAAGGCAATCTTTTATCAAGGCAGATAGCATAACTGATCTTTCAGATATTAAAGGTTTTCTCTCCTCAAATGGCTTTGAAAATATAAAAAATCACGACTATTATCATCCTGCTTTAGGCATTATTTTAGAAGATTTGCATGATGAAAATGTTTTAACCCAAAACAGCATCCTTTTTTTTATAGATACTGTTTTCTATATTAATCCTGATGTTTTTTGGGATAATAATTGAGCAATGACTGTTGTAAAGTTATCCAAGAAAAAACTGCCTTGGAAGAAATGAAACACTACACCTTTATTCTTTAGTAGGGTAAAAAAGGTAAACAAAAAATTTTATGTCTAAATGGGAAGTATAACAGTTAAGTTTTGAAAATTTTGTCTAATTATTAACGAGATTTCCGCTTTCGCGGAAATAGAGATATGAAAAAATATACTATAGCAATACACGGCGGTGCCGGAACATTAGTAAAGGGATTAATGACCCCTGAAAAAGAGAAGGAGTATAAAAATGCTTTGGAAAAAGCGTTGCAATTGGGATTTTCTTTATTGGAACAAGGAGCTTCTGCTCTTGATGTTGTGGAACAAGCCGTAAGATGTTTAG
>NZ_CAXBAN010000220.1:0-4497 GCF_963973675.1 uncultured Planktosalinus sp.
CCGTAAAAATTAACTCAAACAGCTATACTGTTGCAATAGGCACTCCACTTGATGAGCTTATCGAGGCGATGGGTCTGTCTCTGGGAGCTTCCGTGGCCGTAAATGATATCAAAGCGCCCATGCCGGGGCTCATACTTGATGTACCTGTTAAAGCAGGTGATTCCGTTAAAGAAGGCGATTATCTGCTTGTACTGGAAGCAATGAAAATGGAAAACGCCCTCACGGCACCCCGCGACGGGGTGGTAAAAGCTATTGCCGTAGCCAAGGGGGATACCGTTGATAAAGGACAGTTGTTGATTGAGATGGAGTAAGTTTGGGTAGTGGTGAGTTGACGTAGAACTTTAGGACGTAGAACTTAAGATGGGGGAGAGTCTAAATTTTGAAGTGATGTATTTGATTTGAGAAATTGAAATATTATTAACGAGATGCCCGCTTACGCGAGTATAAAGATTCCCGCTTACGCGGGCATATATATGAAAAAAATATTAGTAGCAAACCGGGGAGAAATTGCTTTACGGGTTATGAAAACCGCTCGAAAGATGGGCATCAAGACCGTTGCCGTTTTCTCAGAACCCGACCGAAACGCACCCCACGTGCGCTTTGCAGACGAGGCTGTTTGTGTGGGAGAAGCCGCTTCCAGTAAATCTTATTTGCGGGGCGAACACATCATTGATATAGCCAAAAAACTCCAGGTAGATGGCATCCACCCGGGTTATGGGTTTCTCAGTGAGAATGCCGCTTTCGCGGAAACCGTCGAGAAAAGCGGAATTACTTTTATAGGTCCTCGGCCACACGCCATTCGTGTGATGGGAAGCAAGCTCGCCGCCAAAGAAGCTGTCAAAGGGTATGACATCCCTATGGTGCCCGGAATTGATGAAGCCATTACTGATGTTGCTAAAGCGAAAAGTATTGCCAATGAAATTGGCTTTCCCATTTTAATCAAAGCCTCTGCCGGTGGGGGTGGAAAAGGAATGCGCATTGTAGAAAAGGAAAGCGAGCTCGAAGAGCAAATGAAACGCGCTATCAGCGAGGCCGAATCGGCTTTTGGTGACGGGGCTGTGTTTATCGAAAAATATGTTAGCTCACCACGGCACATCGAAATACAAGTACTGGCCGATACTCATGGCAATGTGGTCCACCTTTTTGAAAGGGAATGCAGTATACAGCGTCGCCATCAGAAAGTAGTGGAGGAAGCACCTTCATCAGTACTCACCTCTGAAATCAGAAAAGAAATGGGCGAAGCAGCCGTAAAGGTTGCCAAAGCTTGTAATTATGTGGGTGCCGGTACCGTAGAGTTCTTACTGGACGAAAACAAGAATTTTTATTTCCTTGAAATGAACACCCGTTTGCAGGTGGAGCATCCGGTGACCGAACTCATCACGGGGCTTGATTTGGTGGAACAACAAATCAAAGTAGCCCGTGGAGAATCCCTTTCCTTTGCACAAGATGATTTACATATAAAAGGCCATGCAATGGAACTGCGCGTCTATGCAGAAGATCCAATTGCAGACTTTATGCCCAGTGTGGGTACTTTATCACGCTACCGCCCACCCGTGGGACCCGGAATTAGAGTGGATGACGGTTTTGAAGAAGGTATGGAAGTGCCCATTTATTACGACCCTATGCTGTCTAAACTTATCACCTATGGTACAACCCGCGAGGAAGCCATCCAACTGATGATAGAAGCCATCGCCGCTTATGAAGTAGAAGGTGTTTCCACCACTTTGCCGTTCGGAACGTTTGTAATGGAACACGAAGCTTTTCGCAGCGGTGACTTTGATACGCATTTTGTCAAAAAATATTATTCTGCAGATAAGCTGCAGGATCAAAACAAAGCGGAGGCCAAGCAAGCGGCTATGGTGGCACTGAAGGCTTATTTGAAGGATAGGGAAGTGTTGCGGGTTCCTTAGGTTTGGGCTTGAGGTTCAATGTTTCAGGTTTAAGGTTTGATTTGATTTACGAGATTGATTAACGAGTAGAATTATAAATAACGAGTTATCCGCCTATGCGGGTATATGGATATGAGCGACAATACAAAGAAACTACAGGAAAAAATAGCCCTCGCCAAACTGGGTGGCGGGCAGCAACGCATTGACAAGCAACACGAAAAGAAAAAACTCACCGCTCGTGAGCGTGTGGAGTACCTGATGGATGAAGGTTCCTTTGAGGAAATTGGCATTCTGGTGACTCACCGCACGACCGACTTTGGTATGGATCAAGAAAAATACTATGGTGACGGGGTTGTGACAGGCTATGGAACCATTAACGGAAGACCGGTCTGTGTGTTTGCTCAGGACTTTACCGTATTTGGGGGCGCACTTTCAGAAACCCATGCTGAGAAAATTTGCAAGACCATGGACCTGGCCATGAAACTGGGTGTTCCCATGATTGGACTCAACGATTCCGGTGGTGCGCGTATACAGGAAGGTGTGCGTTCACTGGGTGGCTATGCCGATATCTTTTACCGAAATGTGCAGGCATCAGGAGTTGTACCGCAACTCTCTGCCATCATGGGACCTTGTGCCGGTGGCGCTGTGTATTCACCTGCGATGACTGATTTTACTTTGATGGTGCAAGACACCAGTTATATGTTTGTTACAGGGCCCAATGTAGTGAAAACGGTAACCAATGAGAACGTCACCTCAGAAGAACTGGGTGGGGCGAGTACCCATGCCACTAAATCAGGGGTGACCCATGTGACCTCGGTGAGTGATATTGCCTGTCTGGAGGACGTTAAAACCCTGTTGAGCTACCTTCCACAGAATAATAAAGAAACCACGGCAAAACTTGCATTTACACTTCAGGAAGAATACCGTGATGAATTGGAAACTATTGTGCCCGATAGTTCCAACAAACCTTATGATATGCACTCAGTCATCAAGGGGATTATCGATACCGATTCCTTTTTTGAAATCCATAAAGATTATGCAGAAAACATCATAGTGGGCTTTGCCCGTTTGGGCGGAAGAAGTATTGGTATTGTGGCTAACCAGCCCATGAGCCTGGCGGGTGTGCTTGATGTGGATGCCTCTAAAAAGGCAGCCCGTTTCACTCGTTTCTGTGATTGCTTTAATATCCCTTTATTGGTGTTGGTGGATGTGCCCGGTTTCCTTCCCGGAACCGATCAGGAATGGAACGGAATCATTCTGCACGGCGCCAAACTGCTGTATGCCTTAAGTGAAGCCACTGTTCCTAGGGTGACTGTGATTACCCGAAAAGCTTATGGAGGTGCTTATGACGTAATGAATTCCAAACATATTGGTGCCGACTTTAACTATGCGTGGCCTACTGCTGAAATCGCCGTGATGGGAGCCAAGGGTGCCAGCGAAATTATATTCAGAAAGGAAATTCAAAAGGCCGATGATCCTGAAGCCAAACTAAAGGAAAAAGAAGCCGAGTATGCCGATAAGTTTGCCACCCCCTTTGAAGCCGCCCAACGCGGATTTATTGATGAGGTAATCAAGCCCCGTGAAACAAGGCGAAAACTACTTAAAGCATTTAGTTTGCTTGAAAGTAAAACGGTAACCAGACCTGATAGAAAACACGGAAACATACCACTTTAAGCAAACGTACCTAGCTAACTAAACCAAAAAGCAATTAACTCTTTTTGTTTATTAAATCTTGGAACGAAACAATTAATTGGAGTCGTTTCAACTTCTTATAAATATAAAGACCCGGCTTTGGGAAGCCGGGTCTTGCTTTTCATTCAAACAAAAGCTTATTGCTTAGCTTCTGCAGTTAATGTTTGTTTTTTCAATCCTTCACTGATTTGTGCCAATTGCTGTTCAAGATTTTGGTGTTCAGCAGTTAACTCAGTTTGAGATTTTTTAATCTCTTCAAGGTCAGTTGTCATCACATCAATTTGAGCTTGCATTTCCTCGGTAGTTAAATTTGGAAAATTGGCTTTCAATTCCTGATGTCCATTCAACATTAGCTCTACTTTTTGAATTTGAGCTTCGTGGTTTTTTAGGATTACTTGTTGTGTGGCAAGGGTTTCTAACCACGATGAGTCCTGAAGCGTCATACCTGCCATATTTTCTGTAATAGCAGTGTAATTGTTCAAGTGATTGCTGTGGCTGCTTTTAAGTGCTGTATGCACTTGAAGAAGACTGTCACTCTCTTTTTGTAAAGTGTCAAACGAATTTGACAATACTTGTTTGTCATTGTTGCAAGAAGTCATTGCAGTTACAACTACGACTAGAATCATTAAAATGTTTCTCATTTTGGGTGTATGTGTTATTAATTATACGACGCAAATGTACTGCTGAAAATAGATATATGATTATACTAAATGTTAAATAATTATAGATATCTAAAATTAAACATCAGATAAATAAAGAAAATTGAATACATTATATTTTTGCAAGTAGTTGATAGTAAGCAAGTTGATAAATTACCTGCAATAATATATGCAAATTTTAAATTCGATGTTCAGAAATGCTCATAAATATTTTTATGTTTTACAAAAATAATTCTGCTAATTTGGGTAAAAAAGAG